>DAOVIP010000023.1 GCA_030671465.1 Candidatus Aminicenantota bacterium
CAGGGAATGATCAATGGGAGAAATTCGGGACCATTTTCCCAGAAAAATCTGAATAAACAGGCCACCCATCATGCACAGGGGAAACAGGGGGAAACCCTGCAATATTTTATATTCGGCCATGGTGGGGAAAAAGGATTCGACAAACAGCAATCCCTGCTTTAATCCGTATCCGATTAGAACCGCAATCCCGATAATGGCCAGATGAAGGGCCAGGCTATCGATAGATTCAGCCGATACGGTTTGCATGCCGGCCACTGGTCGCCGGTCCGGTGAATAGAATCCTCCCCATTCACCCCGGTCCAGTTTATCCAGGGATTTCAGTTTCTGGGTATAGCCCTTCCGGGCAGCCCAGTTGATGAGGATAATGCCGAAAACAATGGCGGTAATGACCCCGAAAGTAGCTGAAGTCAGGGCATAATCGGTTCCCTCTGGCCATTTGAAGGTTTCAAAGGTTTCCCTTAGCCCGGCTGCGGTTCCGTGTCCGCCCTCAAAACCCACCGGTATGATCACCCCGAACACATCCGGAACTTTAAATACAGGTTTCAGAAATACCAGTACCGTCAGCAGTCCGACGAAATATTGGCCCCAGGCCACAATCTGTCCATACCCCAATTGTGGGGCTGATTTTTTCCATATAGTGGCCAGCGAGGGAATGGTGACACCCAGAAAAAGGGCTGCAAATACAATATTGATCAGAAACCCGGGTAATTGTGACCAGCCGGCGGTCCAGTGTCCGGGAATGGATTTGCCGGAAACCTGCAGAATAATTAAACCCAGAGTGCCCGCGATTACCGATGTGGGAATATAGAGTCTCTGAAAGGGTTTTATTTTCAAACGCAGGTATTTTCCCACCACCAGCAGCAGGCTCAATCCGGCAAACGAGGTGACAATATCCATATTATTTTTCCAGACCCGCATAATAAAGTGAATTAAACAGGAACTTAAAGGTCCCTGTGGTCTGGGCCCGGTGCTGAACCCGGCCGCCCAGAACGATCACATGTCCCCGGTAGTAATCAAACCGGATGATCATGACCGCCCGGTTCAGATGTTTTTCCCCCTTGAGGTATCCGCTCAACAAATGGGGTCCCACAGAATTAAATTCGGCCACTACCTTGCGGTTGATACTTTTCAAAAGAGGAGGCCGGGTCCGGAAAGCAGGGCTGTGAGAAAAAAAGATAAAACTGTCCTGCTGAATTCCCCATCCAAGCGGATCCAGGGAATCCACTTTTAGCCGGAGCAAAGAACCGGGACAATAGAATTGGTCTCCCTTTACTCCCTTTAGAGTTTCGGAGAAGGGTAGGGAGAAATCCGTGATGCCCAATTCCGATGCTGAATCCATCAATACCACTGTTCCGCCTTGGCGTACAAAATTCTTCAGAGCTTGGATGCCTTTTTTGCCGATTCCTCCCCGGTATTCGGGGGGGGAACCGGATATGAAATACGACCAGTATCCCTGGTAGGTGCCGTCTATAATGGTTTTTCTGGCCTGGTCCGGGAATATGATCACTTCATGTTTGGATAACACTTTTTCATTGAAATCCCGGTTATGGAGCACCTGAAAAGGGAATTCAAAATGATCCAGTACCCAGCGGGTCCAGCCTTCATCCATGCTGGCCCGGTAAGACTGGTAAATCCCGATGGAAGGTTTGGCTAATTTCCGGAGGTGTTTCTGGTTTTTAATATGGATTGTGGTGATGTTGACTCCGGTTCCTTTCAGTATTTGATGCATTGCTTTTTCGTTAATAGTACTGCATTTTACTAGGAAGTCTCCCGGAACAATATTTTGGTCTTGGTTAAAATCCCCGGCATAGCGATATACATTAATTTTTTTCTCAAGCAGGCGATTAACTACCAGGGCGGACCGGTTGTATCTGGAGGGAATGCGATAGGTGTTTCCCTGACCGGAGATGGTTTCCTGTGGGTATTCGATATTCGTTGCTTGCATTAGTAGCAGGTCCTGACAAGGGGTGTTTAGCTCAATGGCCCTGAGGCCCCTTTGCAGGGGCATTGTCCCGCCAGCTGCGTCAGAGGGTTCCATGATGGGGCCGTCTTTCATATGTCTGATTTCGGGATATTGTTGGGTCTCCATCATGACCTTGATAAAATTGCGGTAGGGCTGGTTAAGGGGAATGATGAAGTCACCTTTTTTCAGGACCCGATCATCCAGACAGGCATCTGATTGAAGTTTGAAAATCCGGATGCCGTGTGCCTCCATTTTTTTTATAAAGGTATAGAGGGAGGGCAGATCCCATTGAGCCATGGGCAAGGCGTATCCATAGGGGGGTTGCTTATTTCCTTGCTGAATGTTTTTCAGACCCAACTGATAAAAATTCCACACAAAAGAGTGTCTGTTTTTGGCGGCAATTTCCAGCAGGGCATTAACCGCGATAAGTTCGTAATCAATAATATCTCTCAACCGCCACCAGCCGCCAGGCCAGGGATCCGGGAAGTTCACCTGGGCCTTGTACTCCGGCAGACCTTTTGAAGAGACCTGGAGTTCATTGGGCTCAATGTAAATGGGAGAGGCTACCCGGGCACTGGCCATTTCGGTCAGTACTCCCACAACATTCTTGAACCAGGCGGTATTCTTGGAACCGCCTGGCCAGTAGGCATCAAAAGCATAAGCACTTCCGACTCCTTTTTTGTGGTTCTCCTGTAATCGAAGGGCCATAAAACCGCCGATTATGTTAGTCTGGTTGATCAAAAGCGGATCTAGGTTCTGGTTGAGCGGGTCCTTGAAGGGAGGTACAAACATCCGTGGTCCGGTTAGGAACATCTGATGCAGGTCCAGAAAAATCTGGGGGAAATAGCGTTGATGTAGTATGGCATTCACCACCCGGCTCTCTTTAAGGTTTAACATATAGAAGTCACGGTTGTTGTCATGACCGGCGTAATGGTGGTACAGGTAGGGCATCCAGCATCCCTCGTACTCGGTATTGACATATTTGTTGTACCATTCGGTGACCATGATGTTACCGTCCGGGTTGATAGAAGGCATTAGAAGTATGACCACCCGGTCCAGGTAAGAGCGGATCAGCGGGTCATCAGTCCCGGCCAGCTGATGGGCAAAAATCATGGCCATCTGTGAGCTGGCAATTTCAGTGGCATGAAGGGCACAGGTCATCAGAATAAAGGTCCGGGCCTTTGGGATGAGTTCCCTGGCCTCCTCAGGAGTGAGGGTATACGGATTGGCCAGTTTTTTATTGATTTCCACCAATTCGGGAAGTTTGCGGATATTTTCCTCTGAAGATATAAAGGCCAGAACCATGGGATTTCCCAGCGTGGTCTCACCCTCATTAACCACTTTTATTCGATCGGATTGATTATCCAGGTATTGAAAATATTTAACTATATCTGGGTATTTGACCAGGATCTGGTCTCCACCGACCCGGACACCCAGAAATTCATCCGGACTTTTCTGGGCCTGGGAAAAGCAGAAAAACAGGCTGCAGAATAAAAAAATGGTTATCTTCTTTTTCATTATTTCTCCTCAAGGATATTATCCGAAAAATCGAATGAATTGTAAATAGAATAGAACTGGATTACTTTTTAGCCTTGATGGACTTGTCTGGCATTTTTTCTCTTTTCTGGCGGTGATGTTGAATGGCCCGGCGGTGAACCTCATCCCGGATATTTTGAAACAGGAATTTTTCCGGTGAATCATCAGGAAAAAGTATGGACCGGCCGTTTTCCAGGAACAGGCGTTCCTCCCGTTTGGCTAGGGAAACAATATCCGACTTTAAACCCAGTCGATGCTTCACCATTATGGCCGTGTTAAGCTGGGGAATACCGCCGTCTATAAGCAGTAAATCCGGGTTTGATTTCCGGGATTTGAAGCGCCTCTCCAGTACTTCTTCAAGCGCTTCGGTGTCGCCGGGGCTGGCCTGGCCGATCAGGTAATTGCGGTACAGTGATTTAATCGGTTTCCCTTCTTTAAACACCACCACGGCCCCGACCCGTTCCCTTTCGCTCATATGAGATATATCAAAACCCTCGATATGGATGGGTAAACGGTTCAATTCGAGTAAGCGTTTCAGTCGTTCCGCTATCGAGGAGTATTCGTTTTTTTTCTTATATTCATTGAGATTTTTTATGGCCAGTTCAAGCAGTTTTTTCTTGTTTCCCCTCAGGGGAACTTTGATATTCACCTTTTTTTGGGCAATTTTGGAAAACAATCGATTCATATACCGGGAATCCGCAGGAAGAAACGGCACTACAATTTCAGCCGGGAGGTTGTGATTCTGATAGTGTGAAACCAGAAAGTTCTTGAGGATACCCGGCTGCCGGTTTGACAGGTGATTAAAGGAAAAATACTCCCGCTGTCGCACCTTTCCCTGCACAATTGAAAACAAGATCAGCAGGGCTTCATCTCCCCGGTTGTGGAGCGCCATCACATCGAAATCAACCTTCTGGGGAGAGGATATATAGGATTCCAGATTAAACTCTTTTATCAAACGGATATCTTCCTTGATTTGGTGGGCCTTTTCAAATTCCAACGCTGCGGCTTTCTTTTTCATTTCCTGCTGGAGTTTTTTTAGCACTGCGGACTTATTTCCCTTTAAAAAACGGATTGCATCCCTGGTATTTTGCTGGTATTCCTGACTGTTTATTTTCCCGATGCAGGGAGCCGAACACCTGTCTATGTAATAATAGAGACAGGCTGTTTTCTTTTTAAAACCAATATCTGAACAGGTTCTGAGCTTGAAAATTCGGGTAATCAGATCGATAATCACCTTGGTTTTTTTTGCATCGGCAATGGGACCGATGGACAGGTTGTTTGAATTTAACTCCCGGTTAAAGTAGATACCCGGGAAGGCCTCATTGGCAGTAATTTCAATAAAAGGAAATCCCTTGTCATCCTTCAGCCTGATATTGAAAACGGGCTGATAATGATGAATCAGGTTGTATTCAAGGTGCAGGGCATCACTTTCATTGTCGGTGAGTATGTAATCGATTTGATGTGCTTCCCGGAGCAGAGAATTGATGGAGGCCTGGTTTTTTCTCTGAAAGTATTGTTCAATCCTCTTTTTCAGGTTTTTGGCTTTCCCGATGTATAAAACCCGGTCATCTCTGTTTTTAAAAAGGTAGACACCGCTTTTATCGGGAAATCTCTCTCTATTTTTGAGCACCTTTTTTGGCTTTCATTTTATTGATATCTTTGATCTTTTTCAATGATTTTTTCAGGTATTTTGACTTGGGGTAACTGTTCACAACTTTCTGAAAAAATGACAGGGCCGTATCCAGATCGTTAATTTTTATATAGCACTTGCCGGTAATGAAGAATAGTTTGTCGTTTTTTTCAAAATCCGGGAATTCATTGATGACCTGCTTGAACCGGGCAATGGCGCCCTTGGGGGCCCGGTACTTGTAATTGTAATATCCGATCCGAAAATAGTGGGTGGCCAGGTATTGTCTGGCCTTGGCGATCTTTTTCTTTGCGTCTTCGGCTTCCTGAGTGTCCGGGTATTGCTTGATCAGATTTTGGTAGGCCTTAATGGTGCCATAGGTATTGGTTTGGTCTCTCCCGGGTTTTTTCATCTGCTTGAAGTAACACATCCCGATCTGGGACATGGCATAGACCGCATCCGGTGAATTGGGAAACATGTTGACAAATTCCTGATATTCAGCTGCAGCCATAATCAAGGAAGCGGCGTCCTTGGCTTTAAAATAGGAATCTCCGATGGCCACTTTTGATTTTTTGGCATAAATACTGGTCGGGTAGAGTTGCATGACCTCTTTAAAAAGCAGCCGGGCTTTGTCCGGATCTTTCCGGATATATTTTCTAGCCTTCTCATACATTTCCTTGTCTGAACCCATCTCCTGGGGAGTTAATTCCACGGTTTTCTTGGATTTGCATCCGATCATGAATATGATGATGACAATCAGCAGGGTGTAAATGATTCTTTTCATATTACGCTCCGTTTATTTTTTTTAATATCATGTCTACTGTATCTTTGATCCGGGGTGAATTGTATAGAAATGTTCCCACCACAAAGAGATCGGCTCCTGCTTTCTTCAATTCGCTGATATTGGTGTCATCGATCCCTCCAT
Source organism: Candidatus Aminicenantota bacterium (assembly GCA_030671465.1). GTDB lineage: Bacteria > Acidobacteriota > Aminicenantia > UBA2199 > UBA2199 > CAZOWT01. Next base: position 6,052 of record DAOVIP010000023.1, read on the forward strand.
CCACCTGAATCAGGCATTGGCTGCCTGATTGATCAATTTGATCTCTCAACTTTTTGACCTTATCCAGGGTGGATTTGATGAATTTTTGCCCCCCGTATCCCGGGAATACGCTCATCAGCAGAACATAATCAATTCGCTCCAGGAAAGGAAAAACAGCCTCTATCCGGGTATCCGGATTCACCACCAGGCCGGCACTCCGATTGTGTGCTTTTATGGTTTTGATGTTTTCTTGAATATGGTTTTTGATCTCCACATGAAAAGATATCCAGTCGGATCCGGATTCAATATATCTGGGTATCATTTTATCGGCATTACTGACCATCAGGTGGGAGTCGAATTTGAAATTGAATTTGGATCTTATGGCCGGAATGGTGGCCGGGCCGAATGAAATATTGTCCACAAAATGACCGTCCATGACATCGAGATGAATAAAATCTATATGATTGGACGCAAATTCGCTTAAACGTGATTCAAGGTCAAAAAATTTTGTTGAGAGTATTGAAGGAAATATGGGATTCATTCGCTTATTTGGAGGCTGATCAGGTTTTTGGGATTTATCCGGAATCCCGGTGAAGGAAATTGTTTCACCACTATTCCCGGTTCAATATAGCTGTAGGGAACCCGGGTGATTTTGGATATCTTGAATCCCTTGCTCTCAAAGAAATACACAACTTGACTGGCCTCCTGACCGATAATAAACGGCATAATAAAGGAACGGTCCCGGACTCCCTTACTAATCAGGATATCCAGGGTGGTTCCGATGGGCACGGTGGAACCGGGTGGATATGATTGAGATATGATGTGATCTGCCGGGACTTCATCGGAATTGATATAGGAAGCAAAACGCTTTTTTAGATTGCTTTTGGTCAAAATTCTTTCACATTCCTTCAGGTTCTTGTTGGACAAATCCGGAATGATTACCTCGGTCAATTCCGCAGTCACATAAATTTTGATAAATGATTTTTCCTTTACCAGGGTATTAGGAGCGGGAAACTGATCGATTATGGTCAGTGGCTTATAATTTTTATCAAAATTGATGATCTCCTTTTTCAGGTAAATTCCGCGGGAAGAAGTGATCTGGTAGGCTTCCTTGAGTGTTTTTCCGATTAGTTTGGGTGCCCGGATCTCCTCACCTTTGATCAAAACACTCATGGTCAGGAAGATCGAGGCAATGAGCACCAGAAAGTAGAAGGCAACCAGGCCCATAATCCTAGAAAGCAAAAGGAATTTCTTTTTCATGCTCTCTATTTTTACCACAGTTATCAGCTTATTTCAATAAAGAAGATGCCCATCTTTTCGAGGATGGATGGCCGGAATCGGGGATCCCGGAGTGAGAAAGCCGCTGACAGGGGTCGTTTTTAGATTGATATTATAGGAAAAATATATTATATAAATTAGAGAATGATAAAGCGATTCTTTGAACTTCAGGAAAAGGTTTTAAACTACTTCCCGGATGCCAATACCGAATTATTGAAAAAAGCCTATTCCATCGCTGCTGAGGCCCATCTGAACCAGCGGAGAGCTACCAATGAGCCCTATATTTCCCATCCCTTGTCCGTAGCCGGTATTCTGGCCGATATGAAAATGGATGAAATTTCCATTGCCGCGGCATTGTTGCATGATATTGTTGAAGATACCCGTTATTCGATTAAAGAGATCACCGATATGTTTGGAAAAGAAATCAGTGATATTGTCTGGGGTGTGACCAAAATCTCCAAAATCTCCGATATCGATGCCGAGGATGCCAGGGCCGAAACCCTGAAGAAGATGATTATCGCCATGACCAGTGATGTGAGGGTGATATTGATCAAACTGGCTGACCGGCTCCACAACATCCGCACCCTGGATGTCCTGAGTGATGACCGAAAAAAAAGAATTGCCGATGAAACCCTGGAAATCTATGCCCCCATTGCCTATCGGTTGGGAATGGGAAAGATTAAAGATGAACTGGAAAATGTGGCCTTTATGTATGCCCATCAAGAGGAGTATGTCAAAATCAATAAAGAGGTGGGTGATAAAAAAGAATGGGCCATTGCCCAGATAGAAAGTTTAAAAAAAGAAGTGAAGGGGATCCTGGCCAAGTATAAAATTCCAGGTGAAATTCGCTACCGGATCAAGCGGGAAGTGTCCATTTATCGAAAAATCGAACGGCAAAACATTAGCCTGGACAAGGTCTATGATCTCCTGGCCCTGAGGATTATCACTGACTCGGTGGAAAATTGCTATGCCATCATGGGCGATATTCATCAGCGTTACCAGCATATCCCGTCCCGCTGGCGGGATTTTATCGCCAACCCCAAGAGCAACGGATATCAGTCCATTCATACCACCATCATCACCCCGGAGGGAGTCATTGCAGAGGTTCAAATCCGGACCCGAGAGATGCACGAAGTGGCCGAAGAGGGGATCGCCGCCCACTGGTCTTATAAAGAGGGAATATCCTTTCTGGAAAATGATCAGCGTCTACACTGGTTCAGGGATTTGATTGAAACCCATAAAAGCAATCCCAATCCCCGTGATTTTCTGTCATTGGTCAAGCAGGACCTGACCCCGGATGAGGTGTATGTGTTTACCCCCAAGGGCAGGGTAATCAACCTGAAGGCTGGATCCACTCCGGTTGATTTTGCCTATGCTATCCACACCGAGGTGGGGAATCAATGCAAGGGCTCTATTGTCAATGAAAAGCTGGTCCCATTGAAAACCGAACTGATGTCTGGGGATGTGGTGGAAATCCTAACCGCTAAAAATATATCTCCCAGCCCCGACTGGCTGAAATTTGTGGTGACCAGTCGAGCCCGTAAAAAAATAGCCGGTTACTTTCTGGGCAAGGAAAACCTGTTAAATGTGGATAAGGGTAAACGGCTGTGGTCCAGAGTACTCAGGGATTTTAGAAAGAGATACAAATTAAAAATCAATGAAGGTGAATTAAATGAGAGAATTGCCAAGCTGCATTACCCTGATATGGAATCTTTTTACCGGGATATCGGATCCAACAAGCGTTTGCTGGATCGGAAAACCCTGAAGTTCATTTTTCCTTCTATTAGCACCGGTGAACTGGAACCGGAACGGAAAATCCCTAAAAAAACCGCTCAAATGTACAAGCTGGTCAGCGTGGAGGGCTACCAGGATATTGATATAGTCTTTGCCAAATGCTGTTTCCCCATCAAAGGTGATCAAATTGTGGGCTATGTCACCCAGAACCGGGGCTTGGTCATTCACAAGCAGAATTGCACAAATGTCAAAAATGGACTACCCAGCCGGCTGAAAAAAGTGGAATGGAACATCAATGAAGATTACTCTTATATTGTTAAATATGATCTTATCGTTCAGGACCGGCCCGGGATCTTGAGTGCCATTTCCAGTATCAATGCCGAATTTGACTCCAATATTAAACGGATAGAGAATGAAAATATCAGCCAGAGCATGAGTAGAATAAAAATTGCCTTCGAAGTGACCGATATCGGCCAGATGTTAAAAATCTCTAAGGAATACAAGAAAATCAAGGGTGTGTTCTCGGCCGTTCGGAAACGGATTTCGGAAAAACAATAAGGAGATGTCTATGAAAGCATTTCAACCTTTTGTCATGGAACGAATGATGTCAAAATTTGAAAAGGATGTTACTTTCAACCTGTCAGAAAGCGGGGTTCACCCCCTGCTGCTGAGTGAATTGCTGGAAATGGTGCCTGGCAAACTGGATGAGCTTCTGAAAACGGAATTGAATTACCCCCATGCCAATGGTATTCCCGAACTGCGCCGGAATATTGCCCGGCTCTACCCCGAGGCTGAATCTTCTCAGGTACTGGTAACGGTCGGAGCCATCGAGGCCAATTATATTACCCTTCAGACCCTGCTGTCGCCCGGGAATGAAATCGTGGTCATGCTGCCCAACTATATGCAGATCTGGGGCATTGCCAAAAACCATGGCTTTCACCTGAAAACCTTCCGGTTGCTGGAGGAAAAAGGCTGGGCCCCGGACCTGGAAACCCTGGAATCGGTGGTAACGCCTCAAACCAAATTGATTGCGGTTTGTAACCCGGACAACCCCACCGGCCGGACATTGACCGAAACCGAAATGGATGGCATTATTACCTGTACCAGATCGGTGGGGGCCTGGATTCTGGCCGACGAAGTGTATCGGGGTGCTGACCGGGTATCCGATGTGGAAAACCCATCTTTTTACGGCAGATACGATAAGGTGATTGCGGTGGGGAGCATGAGCAAGGCCTACGGGCTTCCCGGCCTGCGGATTGGCTGGGCCATAGGTCCGGAGGATATCATTGATGAACTCTGGGCCCGGCACGAATACCTGACCATCAGTACCACCATGCTCTCCAACCAGCTGGCAGCCCTGGCCCTGTCTCCCGAGATCAGGCCCTTGCTGTTGAAACGGACCCGTGGTTTTATCCGCCGGGGATATCCAATTCTCGAACAATGGATGCAGGCCCACCAGGGGCGGTTTTGGATGCGTCCTCCGGATGCGGCGGCCATTGCCTTTGTGGGATATAATTTTGATATCAACTCCAGTGAGTTTACCGACCGCCTGCGCAAGGAGAAAAGTGTATTGATTGTACCCGGAGATCATTTTGGCATGGATCATTTTGTTCGAATCAGTTTTGGCCTGCCCGAGGATTATCTGATTCCCGCACTGGAGCGAATTCATGAATTAATTATCGAGATAAATAAATAAAA
>DAOVIP010000158.1 GCA_030671465.1 Candidatus Aminicenantota bacterium
AAAATATTAAAAATAACCATTATGGTTATATTTCATGTTTTGTCAATCGCCTCTTGAAAATTTTGATGAATTTTCTACTTTTTTAACAATAATCAGAAAAGTAAAGGATATGACTTTTCACTTGTATATCGACTTCAATGATTCATCTTACAAATCAAATTATAATCCCAGGTATCTTGTGTAGATTGATTTAGCAACACCTTTGTCACCAGTACCTTTTATGATTGCCCGTCCATCGCTGAATACAGTGATATCTTTGTTTTCGGCTTGAAACTTCAGCAGGTAATCGCTTACACTGACTTTATGGGTTACTTTTGTCAGTTGCCTGGCAATTTTTTTTAAGTTGATTTTTGTTTCGGTTGGGGGGAATATTTGAATGGCATTATCACACAATTCCAGAATCATCTCCCTTTTTTCTGTTTCCAAAAATTTAAAATTCTTTTTCACACAACACTCACAGCCATTATTCTTTTTAACCTCAACTCTTTCAAACTGGTGGTGCCAGACATCATAAAATACCAGCTTTTTTTCGATATCCTTTTTAAGTAAAATTTTTATCACTTCCGTACTTTCGATCGAAGCGATTATGTTCACGATCGTATTTAAAACTCCAGCGGTTTCACAGGTGGGAGTTGAACCCGGAGCCGGGATAGAAGGCAAAATACACTGGAAACAGGGCCCTTCAGGCAGTATATTCATGGTCATACCATGGGTCTGGATTACCCCGGCATAAATCCAGGGGATTTTTTTCTTTACACAGGCATCGTTTATAATCATCCGGGTCTGAAAGTTATCAGTGGCATCAACCACAACATCAGATTCTGCGATCAAATCCTCAATATTGGTGTTATTCACGTCTTTCAGAACAGGTTCTATATTAATTTCAGTGTTTATATTTTTTAGTTTTTCAAAAGCTGCAATTACTTTGGGAAAGCCGATATCTTTTTCATCGAATAAAATCTGTCTCTGTAGATTATTCAACTCCACGATATCTCTGTCTATAATAAGCAGAGTTCCGATGCCCACCCGGGTTAGGTTGCCGGTTATATTGGTTCCCAGGGCGCCACAGCCAATTACCACAACCCTGCTGTGTAACAAGATTGTCTGACCTTCCTGTCCGATCTGCTCCAAAATGATCTGTCTGGAATATCTGGAGTTCATCTGAGGCACTCTTTTTTCTTATAGAACCGCATTCATACTACCGGATCTGTAACCTTCAAGATCCAGTGTCACATAAGTAAATCCCAATTCTTTTAGTTTGGCTACCACTTCATTTCTATACTCTACAATTTTCCGAATCTCATTTTCATACACTTCAATCCTGGCGGTGTGGTTATAATTTCTTACCCTGGATTGCTGTAGTCCAATGGAAAAGAGAAAAGATTCTGCCGCTTCGATTTGTTTTAATTTGTCTGCTGTAATTGACTCTCCATAGGGAATTCTGGATGCCAGACAGGTGGTTGAGGGCAGGTCATAATTGGATAATCCCAGCTCTTTTGATAGGCTGGAAATCATGTTTTTTTTGATCCCGGCTTCGACCAGGGGTTGAAAAAATCCCTCTTCATTTAAGGCTTTGATTCCGGGCCGGTGTTCTCCAAAGTCAGATAGGTTTACCCCAAAGGCAATATGGTTGAATCCATGTTGTTGAGCAATGTTTTTGAGAGCCTTTATCTCTTCTTTTTTGCAGTGATAACATCTGTCAACTGGATTTTGCTTAAAGGCATCATTCTCCAGTTCGGATATCTTTACGATCTTATGTCTAATTCCAATTTCTCGGGCAACTTTTTTTGATATATCCAGTTCTCTTCTGGAAAATGTATCTGAATCTATGGTGACGGCAAGGGATTTTCTGCCGAGTTCATCAAAGGCAATTTTGGTAATCAAAGAACTATCAACTCCGCCGGAAAAGGCCACCACCAGAGAACCTTTTTCTCTGATTAGTTTTCTCAATTTTTTAAGACTTTCATTTATATTCATGTTTAACCTCTTTTTCTATAATTCCACCACCAACAACCACATCTTCATTATAAAACACAACAGCCTGACCAGGGGTAATTGCCAGTTGTGGTTCTTGAAATTTTACCAGGACTCTTTTTTTTTCAATAGGCATAATCCGGGCGTCAGCTTCTTTATGCTGGTATCTGATTCGGGCTTTGATGTTTAAGTTAGTAGTCAATTGATCAAAATTGATCCAGTTTAGTTCTTTGGCAATAAGGTTTGTTCCCAGGAGCCTGTCTCTGGTACCAACAGTGATAGTATTATTCTTTTCATTCTTGTCAATTACATAGAGGGGTTTACTGGATGAAATTCCAATACCTTTTCTCTGACCTATGGTGTAAAAAACAATTCCCCTGTGTTCTCCAATCACTTCACTCCTGGTATTTAGAATGGATCCGGGGATGATGGCATTTTTAAATAATTGGTGATAACCTCCGGCAATAAAATCCTGACTTTCAACTTTTTCGGAAACTCCCAGTTTTAACTCTTTAGCCAACCTTCTCACATCCTCTTTTTTGTATTTTCCCAGGGGAAAAATAATTCTTTTTAATTGATGGCTTTTAAAACGATAAAGAAAATAGCTCTGGTCTTTTGTTTGATCGGCAGCTTTTTTGAGGTAAGTAATATTTTTTCTGGGATCGGATTCAATTTGGGCATAATGGCCAGTAGCAAAATAATCAAAATTAATCTCTCTTTTATTTAATTCTTCCACAATGGCTTCAAATTTCATTTCCTGGTTACATTTGGTGCAGGGATTAGGGGTATTCCCCTTTAAATATTCGGATACGAAAAAATCAAGAATTTTTTTTCGGTATTTTTCTTTTAAATCAAGGGCATAAAAAGGAATTTTTAGTTTTTCTGCAATGGCACGGGCATCTTTCAAATCATTTTTCTCATCCGGACCAAAGCAGGCATGACAGTCGTTTTCAAGTTCTGAAATTGATTCATCAAAAACTTCCATAAAAGCACCCATTACCTGAAATCCCTGATTTTTTAACAAGGCTGCAGCCAATGAAGAATCAACTCCCCCGCTCATAGCCACAACCACACTTCCTTTGCACATTTTTGGTTCCCTTATATATGAGAATTCTAAACATATGTTAGCATCCTACATTGTAGGGATAGATTGAGGTGAAGTCAAGCTTTCTGCTAAATAATGGCCTGAATTTTTTAAGAAATGTTGCAAAAATATTGTTGAAATAATAAAAAATTTATACTACCATAATTCCCTTAGATTAAGGAAGAAGTTTCACATTAGGTATATAGTTGAGAAGTTTTTTATGTACACTAAAAATGTTAAAATAAAATCCAGAATTACCAGGGAAGAAAAAACGGTTTCTGCCATGATTAAAATTTATTGTAACCACAATCATGAGACAAGAAAAGAACTATGTTCGGAATGCAGCGATCTCCGGGATTATACACTTCTGCGTTTAAAGGGTTGTCCCTTCAAAGAAAACAAACCGACTTGTGTTAGGTGTCCGGTGCATTGTTATCAACTTTCAAAAAGGGAGGAAATCCGGGCAGTAATGAGATATTCCGGCCCCCGAATGATTTACCGTCATCCAGTTCTGGCCTTGTTTCATCTACTGGATGGCTATAGATCAAAATAATTTTTTTATCAACTCTTTTTTATAAACCTTGACTTATTACTATCTGCATACTACAATGTAGGACAGTTTGGAAGTTAAAGATCTGCTTATTTACTAGTCAAAAAAAAATGATTATGTGTTCACATCATTGAGAAAAATTTAAAAAGGAGGTGTCGAAATGGAAAATTTTATTTATATGATCCTGAATGCATTTCACAATGTTGCCATAATCGGATGTGTGGCAGGGCCCTTTTATATGGCCCGGATTGTGAAGAAGCGGTCAAAATATGAAAAGAAAATTATCTATGAAATGGACCGCCTTATGGAGGATGTAATTACCACTCAACCGCTAATCTGCTGGGCTTCCTTGATTACCCTGGTAACTACAGGTTTTGGCTTTCCATTGTTATATGTTTTATTTCATGGTGAACTGAAGGAAATGAGCATTATTGGTATAATTGCCCTTGGGATTAAGCTCCTTGCAGTTGCCGGAATAACAGTGATTCTTTATGTTGGAACTTTTTATTATAATCCCAAATTAAAAGAGCTCTTCGCTCGGTTTCAACCGGAACAAAATCCTGACCCGGAAATAATGAAACAATTTTTCGCAATACGGGCACTTCGGAAATACTGGTGCGATTGGTGCTGGCGGTTTGGAGTTTTAGTATTAATCGCCTCTGCAATATTACGTTGGAGTTGAAAAAAAATCAGGAATAGTCATTTAAGGTTTAAAGTAGTTAAAATGACCAAAAGCTAAAGATAAATGGGGAAACATTTCCTGAACTCAGCCTAATCAGCTTTCGGATTTGAAAGAATGAGTTAAGAGTTTGGCGTTAAGTTGGTCAAGATTATCAATAACATTTTTAATAAAATATTATTGATTTAAATCTTAAAGATCTTCCTTCAAGATTTCATTGAGTTTATCCCGATCTTTGATAATAATCTTCCTGCGGTCGTAAAATAATATATTTTCTTTTTCGAGCTCGGCAAAAACCCGGGATAAAGAGGGACGGGTAACCCCAAAAAATTCACTGAGCTCCTGTTGATTCTTGGGTAGCATAACTGTATTTTTCCCTTTTTTTAACAGGCTCAGGATATAATGGGCGATTTTTTCTTTTATACTCTTGAAAGATATAAACCAGAGTTTATCACTTAAGAACTGGGTTCGGTCACTGATGATATTGAGAAAGTTGTTCAGAACCGTGGCATTGGACTGAAAAATGTTTATAAGTGAACTCTTGGGGATGGAGAGCAGCACCACTTCTTCACTGGCCACCACATCGACCGGGAACCTGTTGTGTTTGCCGAATAGAAAGGCCGGTGCCAGGGGACGGGGAGCGGAGATCATTTCAATTTCAATGGCTTTTCCCTTAAAATCGATCATTTCGCCTTTTACGGTTCCTTTGATTACAATCATTAACTCTTCGCAGGGTTCACCCCGGAGAGTTATGGTGTTTCCCTTTTTATAGGTTCTTATATTGTATCTGAATCGGGTAACCATCTCCTCAATTTTTTCCGGAGAGATATCCCTGAAAATAGGAGATCGGGAAAGTATTTCATAAATTTTAGATATCATATTGATAATCTATTATACTTTTTTGTTTTGGGTATTTTTATTTTTCTTCATCTAGTTCACTCTCATAGCAATATTTAATACCTTTATGTGTTTTTATATTATTCTTAGGTAATGACATTTCAAGTTAAACATAAATGCAATTACCAGATAAGAAACTATTCAATTTTAGTAAAAACAATATTTTTGAATTTAATTT
>DAOVIP010000374.1 GCA_030671465.1 Candidatus Aminicenantota bacterium
CATCTCTTTATAATCAAAGAATTCCATAGAATAAGTGGCTCTTCCCTGAGTCAGGGTTCGGATGGCAGTGGCATAACCGAACATATTGGAAAGTGGCACCAGGCCATCAACAATATGGATATTATTTTTATTATCCATCCGGGTGACTTTGCCCTCCCTGGAGTTGAAATCATTAATCACTTCGCCAAGGTATTCATCCTGAACCATAATTTCAATTTTCATCATCGGCTCCAATAAAATGGGATTGGCTTTTTTGATGGCTTTTTTAAAGGCCCTGGACGAAGCAATCTTAAAGGAAAGATCCGAAGAATCCACTTCATGATAGGACCCGTTCAGCAGGGTGGCTTCAATTTTGGTCAGGGGAAATCCGGCAATAATACCGATATCCATCGATTCCCTAATCCCGGTTTCGATGGGAGCAATGAATTCTTTGGGAATGACATGGGATTTTACCTTGGTTTTGAATTTGAATTTGCCGCCCCCCTTCAGGGGGTGAACTTCCAAAAGCACATGCCCGTATTGTCCTTTGCCGCCGCTCTGCTTGACATAACGCTCCTCGGCTTCGGCTTTTTTCCGGATGGTCTCCAGATAAGCCACACGGGGTTTGCCCATCTTGGTCGCCAGCATGAATTCCCGCTTCATTCGCTCTCTCATGACTTCCAGATGCAATTCCCCCATTCCTGACATAATGGTCTGGCCGGTCTGGTTGTCTATATAGACCTTGAACGTGGGATCCTCGGAACTCAATTTTGTAAGGATGTCATTCAATTTATTATGATCAGAAGTTAATTTGGGTTCGATAGTGGCCTTGATCACCGGTTCCGGGAAGCTGATGGTATCCAGTAAAATGGGTTTGCGTTCGTCGCAAAAGGTGTCTCCGGTTGAAACGATGCCAATACCAACCGTAGCAGCGATATCACCGGAGAAAACTTCCTTAATGTCTTCCCGTTTGTTGGAATGCATTTTCAATAGCCGGGGAATCCGGACCCGCTTCTGGGTGGTGCTATTCAGGACCATGCTTCCGCTTTTAACCGAGCCGGAATAAACCCTGAAATAAACCAATTTTCCTACAAAAGGATCGGTCATAACCTTGAAAACCAGAGCGGAAAACGGTTCATCATCCGAGAGCTTCCGTTCCACCCGATCTCCGGTTTTGGGTAGGATTCCGGTGACATTTTTTACATCCAGGGGAGAGGGAAGATAATCGATAATGGTATCAAGTAAATTTTGGACCGCTTTGTTTTTGAATGACGATCCCATGATAATGGGAATCCCGTTTTGGTCCAGGGTAATACTTCGAACAGCCTGCTTGATCAACGCCTCTGAAATGGGCTTTTTTTCCAGAAAGGATTCCATTAACTCCAGATGGTGGTTGGCCAGGTTTTCGATCAGGTGTTCCCGGTGAACTATTGCCTCATCCAGATATTGTTCCGGAATATCAACAATATCAAACTCGGCTCCCAATTCCTCACTCCTGTATTTATAAGCCTTCATGGAAATGAGATCTATTATTCCTTGAAAATTTTCTTCTATACCCAGCGGCAGTTGAAGTAACAGCGTATTGATTCTGAACTTGTCTTCGATCTGATTGACAACATCTTCATAATCCGCTCCAATCCGGTCCATTTTGTTGATATAAATAATGCGGGGTATCCGGTATTTTGAAGTCTGATACCAGACTTTCTCGGTCTGGGGTTCAACGCCCCCCACGGCACACATGACAATGATCGCACCATCCAGCACCCGGAGAGCCCGTTCCACCTCAGCGGTAAAATCGACATGACCCGGGGTATCAATAATATTAATTTTATAGTCTTTCCAGTAACAGGTAGTGGCAGCAGCAGTAATGGTAATACCCCTTTCCTGTTCCTGATCCATCCAGTCCATAACCGCTGTTCCATCATGGACTTCACCCATCTTGTAGGTAACACCGGTATAAAACAACATCCGCTCGGTGGTGGTGGTCTTGCCCGCATCAATATGGGCCATCAAACCGATATTCCGGATATTGCTTATCTCTGTTTTCATAGTGACCTACTCGCTACGGACTCCCTACTTCAGCTCCCCAATGATTTACCATCTATAATGGGCGAAAGCCCGGTTGGATTCCGCCATTTTTTCAACGGTCTCCTTCTTTTTGATCGCTCCACCTTTTTTACTATAGGCATCCAGTATCTCACCCATCAGCTTTTCCTGAAAGGATTTTCCTCCACGTTCCCGGGCATGGACAACGATCCAGCGAATGCCCAGCGAAAAAGATCTTTCTTTCCTCACTTCCATGGGAACCTGATAGGTGGCACCGCCAACCCTTCTGGACCTGGTCTCAACATGGGGTCTTACATTATCGATGGCTTTCAGAACCACTTTCAAGGGATCCTCTTTGGTTTTTTCTTTAACCACTTCCATGGCACCGTAAACAATCATTTCAGCAGTCGACTTTTTACCATCTTTCATAACCCCATTAATCAACTTGAAAATGACCGAAGAGTTAAAAACAGGATCATAGTGAATCTGTTTGCGAGTGGAAAGTTTTCTTCTTGGCATCTTTTACTCCTTTGGGGCCTTATGCATTCTTCTGCCTGCGGGTTCCGTACTTGGACCTGCTTCTTTTTCTGTTTTCGACACCGGTGGTATCTCTGGCACCCCGGACGATATGGTACCTTACCCCGG
>DAOVIP010000319.1 GCA_030671465.1 Candidatus Aminicenantota bacterium
TGGTCACTGCTCTCATCCGAAAAGACCAGGAAGTTCTGGCTTTCCAGCACCCGGTTGTCGTGGGTCCAGTATGTTTCATCCGGAGACACATAGACCAGATCGTAGTGGTAGGCCGATATCCAGGGAGGTTGAAAAGGCCCTTCATAACACGGCTCCTGGCCACAAATATTGTCGACAGTATCTTGACCGGAATTCCCGGTACCGCAAAAGGTCAAGAGTAGGAGGATGAGTAATATGAAAATATAAAAGATTCGTTTCATCATTCAATACTGTATACGGTTGCACGGAGGAAAATCGGAAGTCGGCTTTCGGAGATCGGGATTCGGAGTTTATCTTCCTTTGCAAGATCAAAACCGGGCCAAAAAAAAATGTTTAAAAAAGTTGATAAATTTATAATTGCATACTACATTAGTTGTAAGAAACAACAGTTGGGTATAAAAACAAACAGATTATGATGAAATTAAAAAAAATAAGAAATTTCAGAAAGAACCTGCGGAAGTTTGAACGTTTGGTATTTCTTCAACAAACCCATTGTTGTCAGGCCGTTACCGTTGCACAGTGTCATTTGTTACTGGAGATAGAGGAACTGGGGAAAACCACCACCCAGGAACTGGCTGATAAACTTTTGCTGGATAAGAGCACCCTGAGCAGGACTGTGGATAGCCTGGTTAAAATTGGGCTGCTAAAACGCCTGGACAATCCTGAGGACCGCCGGTTTACACCGCTTACTTTAACCGCAGAGGGGAAAGTTACCTGTGACTCAATCAATCAAGAAAACGATGAATTATATCAAAAGGTTTTCAGCAGAATAAAACCAAAGACTTATGATGAGATTATCTCCTCTTTCGAACAGATGGTGCAGCTGTTTCTGAATGAAAAACGTTCAACCTGTTCTTCCGGGGAAATAAAATGAATATTGGATTTGAACGGTTTTTACTGGAGGACAAAAATGAACAAATTTGTTAAATGGATCATTTATCTATTTATTCTTTTATTGATATTTTTGTTGCATAACAGGATCATTTTAGCCGGGGACAAGTCAAACTCCAAGCTCGTTTCCACTGAATGGTTGGCCAGTCATCTGAATGATCCGGATCTGGCGATCATTCATGTGGGCCGGATGGAGGGATACAAAAGCGGGCACATCTCCGGGGCGGTGTTGCTTTCATCCCAGAAACTTTACCGGAATATTCCCGGCGGATTATCCCACCAGGTTCCGGACCTGGAAGACCTCAAACAAATGATGGTAAACCTGGGAGTGACCGGATCAACCAGGATTGTCCTCTATTTTGAAGATGTGCGCTTTGCCTCCTCCACAGACCGGGCTTATCTGACCCTGGCCTGGCTGGGCCTGGGAAACCGGGTGTCGCTGCTCGACGGGGGTTTGCCAAACTGGCGTGCGGAAAAGGGTTCGATCAGCTCTGAGATAAAAAAACCGCCACCCGGCCATATAAAACCGGAACTGAAAGAAAATCTGCTGGTGGATAAGAAATGGCTGAAGAACAATTTAACCGATCCGAAAGTTGTGATCATTGATTCCCGCCCCGAACCAGCTTACACCGGCGCTTACAAAGATCTGCGTTTCAAGCGCCACGGCCATATCAGCAGTTCCTATAATCTGCCCTTTTTTACCCTGCTGGAATCCAAACTGCCTTTTACCTTTAAAAATAAAAAGGAACTGCAGGGTATGTTTGAGAACCTGGGGATAAAACCCGATTCCATTGTGGTGACCTATTGCGATACCGGTGTTTGGAGCAGCCTGGTCTGGTTTGCTGCTGCTTACCTGGGCTATGATGCCCGGTTTTACGATGGATCGTTTCAGGAATGGAGCCAGGACACCACCCTGCCGGTTATCGGCCAGGCCAAAGTGAAACTGGACCCTTAATCTGAAGGAAAAAAAGAGGAAAACAGGCCTAAAAAAATGGTAAAAAAAAGGAATAACCAAAAAAAATCCCCTGTTTCCGGCCGGGAATCCCAACCTTACTGGAATCCCTATGTAGCCGGGGTGGGTCTGGGCCTGACCCTTCTGGCGGCCTTTGTATTCATGGGACGGGGACTGGGGGCTTCGGGTGCATTTACTTCGTTGGTCAGCTGGGGCGTGGATGCTTTGGCACCGGTTCATGCTGCCGCCAACGGTATGTTTAATCAATATCTGGAGGCTCCCGGGGGACATCCCCTGGTCGACTGGCTGGTTATTCAAATTCTGGGGGTTTTTGTGGGGGGCCTTATCTCCGGTTTGCTGGCCAGTAGGATAAAGCCGGAGGTGGTCAGGGGCCCGCGAGCCACCAAATCCAGAAGGCTCCTGCTGGCCTTCAGCGGGGGTGTACTGATGGGTTTTGCGGCAAAACTCGCCCGTGGCTGTACCAGCGGCCAGGCCCTGACCGGAGGGGCACTGCTCAGTGTTGGCAGCTGGATATTCATGCTGGCCATGTTTATCGGGGCTTATGCTTTTGCCTATTTTGTCAGGAGACAGTGGACATAATGGCACCCTTTTTTAAAAACGGGATGTTTGGCTTTGAGATCAGTCTGGTAGTGGCACTTTTTATTGGTATCGGATTCGGATTTTTTCTGGAGCGGGGCGGATTGGGAAACGCCAGGAAGCTGGCCGGCCAATTTTATTTGACTGACTTTACGGTTTTCAAAATGATGTTTACCGCTATCGTTACCACAGTTCTGGGATTGTTCTGGTTATCCTGGATCGGTTTTCTTGATCTATCCCTGATTTATATCAATCCCACCTATGTCCTGCCTCATTTGATCGGCGGGTTGATTTTCGGAGTCGGCTTTGTGGTCGGGGGTTTGTGTCCCGGGACATCATGTGTAGCCATGGCCACCGGCAAACTTGATGGGCTGGCCCTCTTTTTCGGGCTCCTGGCCGGCATATTTCTTTTTGGTGAGACCTTTGAGTATATTTATGATTTCCTCTATTCAACTTCAATGGGGCCATTGACTTTCCCGGAATTAATCAATATTCCCCAGGGTTTAGCAGTACTTTTCGTGGTGGTGATAGCTGTTTCCGGATTCCTGGCAATAGGGGTGTTTGAAAAACGAAAGAGAAGTGTTAAAAAA
>DAOVIP010000295.1 GCA_030671465.1 Candidatus Aminicenantota bacterium
AGCAAGAGATTGTTTCCAACAGAATATCCATTAAAAAAAATTAAAGTGTATATTATTGAAAAAAAATATTTTAATGATATAATTTAGGTATGATTATTCAATGCCCAAACTGTAATGCCAAATATAATGTCCCGGACAACAAAATTCAGGGCAAATCAAAAATGAAATGTTCGAGATGTTATACCATATTTTCACCCGATCAGGTTAAAGAGGATTCAGCCAGTAAGAAAGATACAGCCAAAATCATGCAGAAGAATGTTGGCGATTCATTGTGGACCAATGAAAATCTGATGCTGCCTGAAGATAAAAAAATTTCACTGGCCATCATCAAAGGGGCCCGGGCGGGATTTATTTACCATATCGAGAAACCCTATATTTTAATCGGCAGGGGGAAAGTCGACCTGATCATTCCAGATAAGGAGATCTCCAGGAAACACCTGGCCATAGAAGTCAGGGATGACAAAATATTTCTCCGGGACCTGGGTAGCACCAATGGCACTTTTATCAACGACAAAAAAGTTTCCATAACCGAAATAAAAGACCAGAGTGAATTCAAAGTCGGTCAGACAACCCTCATGCTCATCACCACTCCAAAGGATAAGAGTTTCGGGAAATAAAATTGTGGCGAAAAACTAAGCTTCTTGTAAATTTTATTGCTACCTCCCTTATTTTCAATTATTTCATTTCCATCCTGGTATTGTTGCTGAATCCCCACGCGGTACTGACCTACCCGGATTTCATTAATTTATACATTTATCTTTTCATATTCTACGGCCCCCTGTGGTTTGTGATCATTGGGCTGCTCTTTTTAATCATTCAGTTTTTTTCAGAGAAGAAATACATCATCGGTATTTTTTCCCCACCCACCATTACCTACTTTTTATCTTTTACCGTACTGATTATTTCTTTTGTGCTGTATCTGAATTATGTGTACTATTTTTCATTCTTCACCGATGGGATTAAAACCAAATTCATTCAGATCCTGCTGATAAACCTCATATTAATTGTAACCAGCATCCTGTTCATGGTAATGAATAAAGTCATTAAAAAATGGATTCAGATACTCTTCTTGCTGATACTGTTCTTAAATATCATTACCTCCTTTAACTCAATTGTGGTCAACAATTTCTATATGAAGAACGCCATTCTGAAAAAACCTACCGGTCAAAAACCCAATCCCCGCAAGATACGAATTGTGATTATGGATGGGCTGTCTTTAAATTTTTTGATCTCCCTTTCTTCGGAACAGAAATTACTGAATTTCGATTACCTGCTGAAAAACGGAGTCAGAAGTCGAATAACATCCTTCAAACCCAATTTCGAACTGGCCTTGTTGAATTCCACCCTGACCGGATGTGAGCCATCCCAATATGCCTTCCACTCCCATAATCGCTTCAAAATCTCGGACCTTAATCATGAGTTTAATATTTTTCCCCGCTATGTGTTCTTCAGATATTCCTCGGTACTGGGATTCACCACATTTTACAAAAAGGATAATCCCACAGTAAAAGATTATATTATCAAGAATTACCGCACCCATAATTATCAGATCCAGCCCTTAATCGGACACCAGTATGTCCCTGTCTATTCAAAAAAATTACTGGAACACAACAGTCTTTTCATTCATTTGTTTTCGGACATTCTGGAGGGACTGAATCCAAAGTACGAGATCATCAGAAAAGCCTTTTTTTTGGACGAATACATGAAAAGCCGGATCCCCGGATTAAAGGATTCCGAGAAATATTATTCTATTACCCGTTTAAAGGGGCTGGCTACCATCAGTAAATATTTTTATCAGTACTACATCCACCAGATATTTGGCAATATCGATGAAAAAGAAATCAACCAGTATGGCTGGATCATCAAAAATTATTACGAGTATTACGATTCCATCATTGGCAATCTGATCAGTTCAACCGGCGAAAATGAACTGCTTGTGATTCTGAGTTTTTTCGAGTATGAACCGCTCCCGGTATGGAGAAGAATCATGGTCAATCTGTTTGGAGACCAGGATATTTATGTATACAAGTCCCTGAATTCCAAGGGAACACTGCTTATGTACGAAAAAAATGCACTAAAAAAAGACTACCCCCTGAAAACCATTACCATATTTGATATTTTCCCCACCTTCATTTATTACTCCGGTTTTCAGTTGTCTCCGGATTTGAAAGGAGAGGTGATCCGGGAAATATTCAACGACGAGTTCATCCTCAACAATCCCATTGATTTTCAAACCAATTGAGGCGGATATTTGCAAATAACCCGGTTATAGAGTAAACTCATGGGTTGATGAAAACCATATGCGTTGTCCTGCTTATTTTGGGTTTGCTGTGCAGTTGCCAAAAAAGTAGCCTGATTCCGGAAATCACCCCCAATCTTGCTGCCAAGCCCGTTCACAACCTAAAAGAAAAGCGACGTATTTCTCAGCTGGGTCAATTCAAAACCGGCTTGATTTTTGTGACCCCCAAAAATGAAATACAGCGTTTTGATCCCCGGACCCAAACCCTGGACACCATATTCCAGTTTGGACAACCGGTAGAACAACGGTTTTTTCTGGACCGCCATCTGCTCATTATAAAAAACAAAAAGGGACCTGAATGGTCGATTCTGGACCTGGAAACCCAAAATATTTTAAAGACCGTACAGGGTTTCCCCGTGGATCAAATAATCGGAAGCGAAAACCAACTCATCTGCTTCCAAAAAAACAGCCGGCTGGTTATTCTCGATTATCAGGGCCTCAACCTTATTCATGAAATCCCTCTGGAAGCCGAAAAGGTATTCAGCTGCGAATTTAAAGGCCCGGAGATTTTGATACTGACCAGTAAAAAATTGTACATCTATAACCGGAAAAGGAATCATCTGAATTCCCATAGCCTGCAGAACCTGCCGGCTTCTGGATTTCTGCTCTGGGATGAGCATATATATTACGGATCAATCAATCGGGAGCTGATAAAATTTGCCCTGAAAACCCGAAAAGTAAAATGGAAAATAAAACTGGCCATGACCCTGAAAGTGAAACCACAACAAATGGGCAAGTTTATTGTTTTCAGTCCGGAGGATAACAATATTTTCTTTTTCAATCGGAATGGAACCCTGCACTGGTGGGAAAAGCTGGAAGCCACCCGTATGCTCCCTCCGATTATCATGAGGGAAAATGTTGCAGTCTTTCTGTTAAACGGGATCTTAAAGTTTTTCAACCCGAAAACCCACAAAGTCCAGAAATTCAGTTTGAAAACCAGCCTGGACAGTAATCCGGTATACCTCGAGGATTATCTTTACTA
>DAOVIP010000507.1 GCA_030671465.1 Candidatus Aminicenantota bacterium
CACTTTGGTCCTTTGGATCCAGGCAGTCTATTTTCTTTAAGAAGGGGAAATCCTGTTTCAAGAATGCTTTTGTCCTCTTGGTTATATAGTTCCACCTGGTTTCCAGAAAACAAATCATCATTTACCCTGCCAACAATGTCTTCCTTATTTTTATCCAGCATTTCACAAAAGGCTCTGTTAACCGAGACATACCGGCCTTCATGATCCTGGAGGGATATAAAATCCGGTATGGCATCCAAAATCATCTGGAGCAGGGCTTTTTGTTCATTCAAAATACTTTCGGCATTTTTCAGATCAGACAGGTTGCCTTTCAAGGACAGGGTCATGGCATCAAAGCTTTCTGCCAGGGTCTGAATTTCATCTCCCGAACATCTTTTGTAAACCTCACATTGCTGACAGGAGTCAATTTTTTTGGCGTATTCCCCTTCAACACAGTCTGGACAAAGTGTTCCTGCCAGATACCAGCATCGGTGATGATAATTTTTATATGCCGGGCATTCTTTCTGATGGCACTGCATAGTCTCCCAGCAAGTTCTTTTCAACAGCGGGGCAGTTCTGACATCAAAATTTCCCATCAATGCCTGTTCCGAGGATTCATGAAGCTTTTTGATACTCTTTGTCACAGGGTTGAGCAGCAGGGTTCCGACGAAACCTGCAATGAGTATCGCTAAAATTATGGTTACAACTACAGAAATTATAATTTTATTAACCGCTTTTTCAGCTCGTGTTCGAAAAAGACCCAGTCTCAGTGTTCCCAATCGATTATCATTAATAAAAACAGGGATTGAATAATCATAAATCAATTGACCCCCGATATCCAGAAGCTGTATAGATCCTTTCTGATTGTCCAAAACAGTGTTTGCCATCTTGAGCTCTACCGGGAACCCCTGTTTAAACGTATGGATGAGAAGATTATCTTCCTCATCCAGAACAAAGGTATAAAAAATATCATCGCCCAGTTGTACGGTTTCATCCACCAGGACTTTCATTCTCAAAAAATCCATAGCCAGTATGGGTTCCACCATGCGGGCCGAAAGGCTTATTCCTATTGAAATCCCCCGATTTTTTATTTCTTCCAGCATGGATTCTTTCATGACCCGGCTGACCCAGAAAAAAATAACAAGCCCCTGGATTAAAAGTAACGAAAAAATACCCACATAGATTTTACCGCGAAATCCCAACTTCATTGAGTTATGCCATTCCCCTATTCTCCAAGAATCATACCCACTTTGGCCGCCAATTGCCTCACAGAATCAAAATCCGAATCAATGGAGGGTATTACCTTGATAAAATTAGC
>DAOVIP010000396.1 GCA_030671465.1 Candidatus Aminicenantota bacterium
CCGCCATTGGCATCAAAACAGGAAGTATATAGAATGGTGTCATCGGTCTGATAGAAATCGGAAATGATCTTTTCCAGCCGGGTGTGAATATTCTGGGTACCGCAGATAAAACGAACCGAAGCCAAACCCAGGCCATATTTGTCCAGGGCCTGCCTGGCTGCCTGAACCAGTTCCGGGTGATTGGCAAGCCCCAGATAATTGTTGGCACAAAAATTGAGCACCGATTTAGCCTCGGAACCGGCCGGGTAGGATACCTGAATATTGGCTTTCTGGTCGGTCAATATAATTCGCTCCTCCTTGAAAAGCCCGGCCTGCTTTATTTGCTTGAGTTCTTCACTTAATTCTTTCGCGATTTTTTCATACATGACGCCTCCATGATTGATCAGTTTCCGTACTTCTCAATAACTTCCTGTTTGGATTTAAATAAAATATCAAACTTTTTACCGATTTTGACAAAGGCATCCAGTGCTCTCTCCAGATCGGTCATCTGGTGAGACGCTGACAATTGGGTTCGGATTCTGGCCTGACCTCTGGGCACCACCGGGAAAAAGAATCCAATGGCATAAATCCCTTGACTGTATAGTTCAGAAGCAAAATCCTGGGATAACCTGGCATTGAAGAGCATTACCGGAACAATCGGTGTTTGACCCTCTTTAATGATAAATCCGGCCCCCTGTAATCCCTTTCTCCAGAAGTCGGTATTCTTGTGCAGCCTGTCTTTGGCTTCGGAAGTTTTTGAAATCATATCCATTACATGGTTGGCTGCATAGACAATGACCGGAGCAATGGTATTGGAAAACAGGTAAGGCCGGGCTTTCTGCCGACAGATTTCCACAATCTCTCTGCGTCCGGAAACACATCCACCCGAAGCTCCTCCCAGGGCTTTCCCCAGAGTGGTGGTAATGATATCAATTTTTCCCACCACCTCAAAATACTCATGGGTCCCCCGGCCATTCTTCCCGATAAAACCGGTGGCATGGGAATCATCTACGAAAACCAGCGCCTGGTAGGCCTCGGCCAGCTGGGAAATCCGGTCAAGTTTTGCCAGGTCACCATCCATTGAAAAAGCACCATCCGTAATAATCACTTTCAGGCGTTTATCCCGGTGAAGCTGAAGCTTCTTTTCCAGATGATTCATATCAGAATGTTTGAAGGTATCGGTCTGGGCCCTGGCCAGACGCATTCCATCCACAATCGATGCATGAACCAGACGGTCCGCAATCATCACATCCTCTTCGCTGAGCAGGGCCTCAAATACACCGGCATTGGCATCCAGGCAGGAAGGAAACAGAATGGTGTCTTCGGTTCCCAGAAATCGGGTCAATTTGTCCTCCAGTTGCTTATGAATGTCCTGGGTGCCGCAAATAAACCTGACCGAAGACAAACCATACCCCCTGCTATCCAATCCCCGGTGGGCAGCCTGAACCACGTCCGGATGAGATGACAAGCCCAGATAATTGTTGGAACACATGTTGATTAATTCCTTTTGCGCTGAACCCTTGGGGAAAACCACTCCGATTTTTGAATTCTGGGGTGTATGAATGATGCGTTCCTCTTTAAAAATTCCAGCTTTCTTTATGGAATTCAGTTCCTCTTTGAAAAGGTCTCGTTCGATTTTACCGTAGGCCATGTGATCGATTTATTGAATTCCGAATTCATTTAAAAGCTTGACTATATTATTGACCGTATCAAAAGCCTCGGGTGAGGCCTTGGCATCGGGAATTTGAATTTTATAATTGGTTTCCAGGAAACGTTTTAAGGACACCATGGAAAAGGAATCGACAAATCCACCGGATATCAAGTGGGTTTCATAGCCGATTTCAACATCTTCGTCTTCATCCAGATATTCCTCTTTGATATAATCTAAAAGAACCTCTTTTAATTCAGCCATTTGCATCTCCTATGGTTTTTCAAAAGATATTGGATTATCCTGAATAGCATGATCTTTTATAAAATAAACACTCCAAAATGTCAAGACAATGATTGGGGACGGTGGGTACAAACGTTCAAACAGGCCTTTTTTTCTTTTAATAAAATTTTCAGGTTTCAATGCACCATCCCCACTACTTTTTTTTTATAATTCTAAAATGAAAGACCTGATCCTATTAACGCAACGAACATGCAGATTTCCTAAATTGTCACACTGTCAAGCACCGTTACCCACCTCTATAAGTTTTGTGTCCTCAAAAATGTTGGGAATAATCAATTTTTCTTTATTCTTTAGACATGACCCCAATTACCTATTTTTCCCCACAATTTTTTTTGAAAGTATTCAATAATAGACGTACTGATAACCCTTTCCAGAACTAATAGGCAGAACTCTCATTTATAACTAAACTATTTTTAAAATTTTTTGTCTAATATTTTATTCCATTCTGTTAATCTATTTTCAATTTTTTTCAATAATTTTGCTGGATCACCTTCAATAA
>DAOVIP010000004.1 GCA_030671465.1 Candidatus Aminicenantota bacterium
GCAGCATTGATCTTTTCAGCAAACTGAGCGAGATCTCCGGTATCACCCACCCCGGCATCTGCGGACAGGTTTTTGACAGTGGGCTGGGGACCGGTCCAGATAATATCATCAACCGTAAAATCATTTCCAAATATATAATCCCGGTCTTCATCAATATCGATAACCCCGTCGAAACCGGGTAGATCAAGCCCGAAATAATAAAGAAAGCTGCTGTCCTGCCTGAAATGATAGGGATTGGCAGGATAGTTCATGGCACTCTCACGATTTCCCGGAAAAACAACCAAACCGGAATCCAGCTGCTCTTTCAGTTTCTTTCTTCTTTCAAGGTAGATATCTTTTGCAAACATTTTTCAATCTCCTTTTCTGATTAAACATCATCATACAAAAGAATCAATCGTAAATCAATGCAGAAATTTAATCAGCGGTGATAGGTAATCCCTTTCAGAATGGTCATGGCCCGGTAGAGCTGCTCCAGAAAAACAATCCTGAAAATATCATGGGAAAAGGTCATTTTGGAAAAGGATAATTTCAAATCTATATGTTCATCCAGAACCGAAGATAATCCGGAAAATCCCCCGATTAAAAAAACGATACGGCCCCGGGCCCGGGTAATTTCGCGGGATAAAAATCCGGCAAACTCGGTAGAACTCATCTGCCTGCCCCTTTCATCCAGACTAATGACAAAATCATCACGTTTCAGATGTTTTTGAATCTTTACTGCCTCTTTTTCTTTAACCAGGCGTTCATCTGTTAAGCCGATATCTTTCAGCTGGGTGAGGGTAAATTTAAAAAATCCATTAATCCGCTTAACGAATTTTTGCTCAACAGGATTTAATTCCTTGAATTTAAGACCTCCGATACAGATCAGCTCAATCATTCTCATATTTTTTCAATTTATTGTACAGGGATTTTCTGGAAATCTTCAGTATATCGGCCACCCTTACCTTGCTGCGGTATTTCTTCAACAGGAATAAAATATACTTCTTCTCCATTTCAGATAGAGGCATATCGGAAATTTTCACACTCTCCAGCAAATCACCAGAATGTCGATGCAGGCTGTAAATACCTTCATCATCCAGTTTCGATCCGACCACAGACAGGTTGTGGATAAAATTTTCAATTTCCCGGATATTGCCAGTCCAGCGGTATGATTTGAGGCCTTTCATGCCTTCAGGACTGATATTGACCTGCAATCCCGCCCTTCGGGCGAAAAACAAGACCAGAGGGAGGATATCGTTCTTTCTCTCTCTCAGAGGCGGGACATGGATTTTGTAGGATGATATCCGGAAAAACAGATCCTGGCGGAATTCACCCCTCCTGACTTTATCCTCGATGTCCTCATCGGCTGAAAAAACAAATCGGGCCGGGATATCGGTTTCACGGTTTGAACCCAGAGGAAAATATTTTTTTCTCTCGATGATCCTCAACAGCCGGGACTGCAAGTTGAGGCTCAGCAAATCGATCTGGTTTAAAAATAAGATTCCCTCCCCGGCCTGCTTCCATTTGCCTTCATAATTCCGGCTGGCCCCGGTAAAGGCGCCGCGCCTGTATCCAAACCACTCACTCTCCAGCAGGGTTTCCGGAACATCACCGCAATGTAAATTCAGGATGTTGTTGAAATGACTGAATTCAGACAGATAATAAACCCAAAAATCCTTACCCACACCGGTTTCGCCGAAAATCAGCACATTGGTGGCCAGGTCAGCGATTTTTTCAATCTTTTTTTTAACCCCCAGGGATTCCTTATCTTTTAAATTGTTAATCCCGGTAAAAATAATATCTCTTTCCATCCATCCATAATTTTTCCAGAGAATACTTTTCTCTGTTTTCCGGAGAAAAAACATGAATTACAAAATCGATGTAATCCAGAAGGATCCAATCGGTATTGTTTTCCCCTTCAACACCGAAGGCTTTCCGGTGGTATTCTTTTCTTAACTGTTTCTGGACCTCATCGGATATGGCTTTGTTCTGGCGTGATGAGTTCCCGTTGCAAATAACCATAAAGTCAGTTATATCACTTATCCCTTTCAATTTCAACACCATGGTTTTTTCACCTTTTTTATCCAGTATAATAGAAACCACGCGTTTGATTACCGGGGGGATCTTGCGCTTTTTCAAATCCTCGGTAATAAACTTATAATCGTTAAGATCCATACAAATTATTCTCCTCTATGAGTTTCATGACCTCCTCAGGTACCAATTGAACAACCGGCTGGTTTAAGCGGATCTGTTTCCGAATCCGGGTTGAAGACAACTGGAGTTGTGGAGATTCATAGGCATAAATATAAACACCCGGTAAATCAAGGGTGAATCCGGCATTGAGACAGCAGGGGATATCTTCTGCCATCAGCAAATCCTGCACTTTCTGGAGATGAGGAAGTTTCCTCAATAGTACAATAAAAAAGACCGACTGTAGAAGCTGGCGGTAGTTCTTCCAGGATTTGATTTTCAGAAAGCCCTCACTGCCCGAAATGAAGTAAAACAATTTCTCTGGATAGGCTTTTTTCAATATCTGAATGGTTTTAATGGTCCAGGACGGTCTTGATCGCTTCATTTCAACATCACAGGAAACCAACCCGGGAAATGGAACCAGGGCCCGGTCCAGCATTTTCCAACGGATTCGGGCCGGTGTGCGAACAATACTTTGCTTATGCGGCGGATTTGCCGACAGGACATACAGAATCTGTTCCAGATCAAAGGCCTCTAAAACCTTCAGACCGATTTCAATATGCCCGTTATGAACCGGATTGAATGTTCCCCCTAATAATCCAATTTTATTTTTCATGAAAGTATCCGAATATCTTTTTTTTGAGGCTATCCAGGTTAATGCCCTTCAGTGCCGAAATCTCAACATAATCGATTTTGATCTGCCTGCAAAGCTTTTTCAATTCATCGACGCTCTCTCTGCTTTTCTCAGCGATCAGGTCGATCTTATTGCCCACCACCATGAATTTTTTGGCGTTTAAACTGGTTTTATACAACTTCAGTTCATTTCGAAGGACTTCAAATGTCTCCAGCGGTGAAGGAAATGAATCCACTGACAGGTCAATCAAGAAAACCAGCAATTTATTTCTCTCGATGTGTCTCAGAAAATCTTGTCCCATACCTTCACCCCGGTGGGCGCCTTCAATGATCCCGGGAATATCGGCCATCACCAGGCTGTTATAGCCATTATAAACCACCCCGAGATGGGGGATCAGGGTCGTAAAGGGGTAATCGGCGATTTTGGGTTTAGCAGCACTGACTTTTGAAATCAGGGTAGATTTCCCGGCATTGGGAAGCCCGACCAGTCCGGCAAAGGCAATCAATTTCAATTCCAGGATCACCTTTATGGTTTCTCCCTTGCCGCCGGGTTCGGCGATCCGGGGGGTTTGATGGCGTGCAGACTTGAAATGGGTATTCCCCCGCCCCCCCTTACCACCACGGGCCACTTCCCATTCAATGGCTTCCCGGTCAAAATCAAATATCAATTTTTCATCCGGATAGGTTTTGACCACTGTGCCGGCCGGGATAGTCAGGATTTCATTTTGACCATTTTTCCCACTCTTTTTTGCTCCGCTCCCATGTCTGCCTTTGGGAGATCTGACAATATTCCGAAATTTAAAATCCACCAGCGAATGTTTTCCCGATTTGCTGATCAAAATGATACTGCCGCCATCTCCGCCGTCACCTCCATCGGGTCCACCTTTGGGGACAAATTTTTCCCGGCGGAAACTGATACACCCATTGCCG
Source organism: Candidatus Aminicenantota bacterium (assembly GCA_030671465.1). Taxonomy (GTDB): domain Bacteria; phylum Acidobacteriota; class Aminicenantia; order UBA2199; family UBA2199; genus CAZOWT01. The sequence goes on from DAOVIP010000004.1 coordinate 3,733, forward strand.
CCATCACCGGCTATAAAGGTTACTACTGCCCTGTCAACAAACATTAATTAAAATTTACCGATAGCCCTGAAGAAAACGGCTTCTTTATATTCAAGGAATTCAGTTATTGATAGCTTCGGACCGAAGCGGGAATGAGAGGAAACTGGCTTGAAAAACAAAAAACTATTTGGGTTCAATCTCCACAAACCGTTTGTTTTTGCGGTGTAAAAATCTGACATTACCCGGAATCAGGGCAAAGAGCGTCTTGTCCTTTCCCATGCCCACATTTTTGCCCGGATTAAATTTGGTTCCCCGCTGTCTGAGAATGATCGCACCGGCACTAATCTGTTCGCCTCCATACTTCTTTACCCCCAATCGCTTGGAGATACTATCGCGTCCATTTCGAGCACTTCCGGCTGATTTTTTGTGTGCCATTATTTCTTCTCCTTTCCTTTAGCGGCAGGCGGCTTTTTCGTGGGTGCGGTTTTTTTCGGGGCCGGTGAGACAGATTTTTTGGCCGCGGGCCGAGATTTAGAAGGTTTTGCAGTACCGGTTTTGGCCCTGGTTTTGATCTCAGGTTTCGGTGCCGCTGTCGTTTCTTTCGGCCCGGTGGACTTGCCAATCTCAATTTTTTCTATTTTTAAGCGGTGCAGCATCTGCCGGTGACCCTGGGTCCGCTTGTATCCCTTTTTTGATTTTTTCTTGAAAATGATGACCTTGGGCGATTTAAATGCTTCCAGAATCCTGGCCTCTATATTGCCGTTTTCTACATAAGGCTGTCCCAGATGCAGATCGTTATCCCTGATCAGCAGTACTTCCTTAAAGTTGACCTGGTTCTCCTTGGATATCATATTTTCATCAATATGTTCCACTTCGATGATATCGCCTTCTTCAACTTTGTACTGTTTTCCGCCTGTTTCGAGAATTGCAAACATTTTTATTACTCCAACTAAAAATCTTCTTTTTTATAACACAAAACCGAGGATAAGTCAATATCCGGATTCGTCTTTAACCGAACCCTACCCCGGGCAGACCACGGATTTTGGTTTTATGATAAAAAGTTTGCCGGAAAGAAAATCGCTGATCCACAAACAGCCCTGGGTGTCCTGTAAGATCCGATTGATCCTGAACAGACCATCTCCAAATTGCCCCCTCACAAAAAAGGCCGTGTTATTGGTGTCAAAACTGGTTTCACCATAGGGATACCGCTCTTCATGGATTAAATGAAAGGTCCGGTTCTGAACCGAAAATGAGTGGATTTGCAATCGATCGGAACTGTGGGAAGTGAGGATCAGCTCTTTGCCGGAATCAAACAGGCCATCCGGCCTTCCCGGCCCCGGCAGGGGATACTTGACTGAATCCCCACCCGGAAACTGCAGGGTCCTTTCCTGGTGATTGATCACCACCAATTCATCCCCCCGGTAAATCAAATCCAGTGGTTTTTCTCCGGTTTCCAGCCGGGTGATGCTGAAATCAGCTTTATTTACCACTGTAATGCTGTTGCTATCAAAATTACTGACCGCAATCCGTTCACGGTTGAAAGCAAGACCAACCGGAGTCAATCCCACCGGGCATCTGAACAAAACCTTCCGGCTATTCAGATCCAAGATTTGCAGGACGCCGGCTTCATCATCCCTCTCACCTACCCTCACCATATACAGCCAGTGGTGATCGGAATCATATTTCAATATTCTCTGGGTGGTTTCCCGGACAACCGTTTCATCCAGTTCCCAGCGCATATCTCCCTGGTTGGGACTTCTAATGGCATCGGGAAGGGAAATGACAAACTGTTTTTCCCGGCCCCAGTTGTTCTGAAGGGCATACAAAACCCCTGATCTGTCCACTGTTATCTGTTGGGCCATCCTGGGGATCCGGCGGTCGTAGAATTCAAAGGTCTCCGGGTGGACACCCAGAATCCCATTCTTGGCCCCCCAGATATAAACCACCGGCCAGTAAGCTTGATGGGGACCGTAGGCCAGACAGATATAGCCATCCGGCAGGGTAACGGCCCGGCCGGGATAATCGCAGGGAAGCCTTAAATATCGGGAGCTCCCATCCGGCTGTACTTCAGCAACAGAATCCTCGGAGTTAAAGACCAGAACGCCAGCCCGGTTTTTCAGGGCCACTGAATCCACCGGCGCCCAGCCGGTATACACTTTCCTGGTTTTAAAGCTCCGGGTATCCAGGAAGGTGACAGCAGATCCGAAAGAACCGTTTACCGCTGTGGCCCCAATGGGAATATATAAGTTTTGGTTGACCGGATTAAAACTCATGCTGAACATATGGGGAATAATACCCAGATTCCGTATTCTTTTGGTTAATTTTCTCTGGCCCAGATCCAGCACATTGATTTCTCCATAGGCCCAGCTGGATACAAACAACTTCTGGTTATCCAAATCAATGGCAGAGGCATCATTGCCATAGGCCGGCATTTTGATCTCACTGACCTTTCCTCCCTGCTGGAAAGAAACCACGTGAACACTGGGATGATTGTCATAGGGAATATAAACTTCATCCGTACGGGAGTTATAGTTGATTCCCACCGCTTCACTGAATTCGGGCAGGGTTACAGCCAGATCCCGGCCCCGGCGAATATCTATCTTGACTGCTTCAACCACTTTTCTTTTATCCGTTTCGATGACCAGATACAGACAATGGTTGTTTTGATTGTATGCCGCAAAATGCCAGCGGGCCCCTGGCTTTACCTTCAGTTTTCTCTCCTTTAAAATCCTCCCGGAAGGGGAGAAAACAAACAGCCTGGCACTGAATCCGTCAACCGCCACCCAGCTATTCGATTTCCGGTCCCAGACCACCTTGCGAATGGGAGGTGGAGGGGTCTGATTCAGGTTCACCATGGTTTCCCGGTGAGATAGCCAGGCAAGAGTCCTGATTTTTCCTGTTTGAAGCGACACCAAGACCAGGTTACGGCTGGATCTTCCTACCAGACAGGCATCTCCGCTGGCCTCATTGATGGCAACCATTTCAAACTGGTCATTGGTGGGGATGGTGATTGCCTTTTTCTTCTCCGGGATCACCACATGAAGGCAGCGGTTTCCAATCAGGTATATATGGCCGGTGGCAGAATCTATTTGCAGTGCCTCATCTTTCAAATACTGGGGGATGCGGCTCCGGATGGGGATATTCAGTACCGAATGATCCCGGCCGTCAATCAAGGAGACAGAAGAGGTATAGGTATGGGCCACAATGATTCTGTTTCTGATCGGATCTGACTTGACCAGCAGAGGGCCGGCCCCATTCACCTCAAGTCGGTATTCTGACAGGAAATCCACCCGGGTAACTTCATAATCGGCCCCCAGAAAAACGCCTGTCATAATGGTGATCAAAAAAACGGATAATCGGATTCTCATATTGCCTCCTGCACTGATAAAAGTACCACAATCCATCACCCAATTCAATTGCTTTACAAGCCTGCGGGATTCCCCCGGTTGACTATTTGACCGGAACCTGTTTTTTTAAAAAACCTCCGAAATTCAAAAGCCCTGTTTTAAAAGATCCGGGATCATTGAAGCGGGAAGTAAAATCAACACTCAGGAAATACTGCTGAACCTCCAGCAAACGCTGATGGATTAACCGCCCCAGAAATCCGGACTGATCGGTAAAATCATGCCGATCCAAGAGGATAATGAATTGGGACTTTCCCGGCGCATAATAAATGGTTTGGATCTGAATGTTTTTGACCGGGTCTTCATCGGAGAGCTGAAAATCGATCAGCTCGATATCCCCGGAATCTGATTTTTTCAAATCCCTGATCCATTTATTGTTCTTCGTGTTTTGAAAATCCGGGAATACCAGATATTTCTGGCGCAGAAAAACATAGGTATTCATTTTCAAATTGGCGTAGTTTCCATGATCATCGGGATTTAAATAATCTTCCTCGGTCCAGCTTATCCGGTAGATCTGGGGATCCCGGGAAAAACCCAAATAGTTACCGATTTGGTCGATCAATTTTCCCGGGGATAAATCCCGGATATCACCGATCCTCTCCTTTAAGAAAGCCGCCACATCGGTAGCAGGAAAAACATCCAGCCGCTGAAGCAGCATATAAAAATAAAACAAAACCGGTAGCGATTGAAAATCCTTCTCGATCTCATTGTTGATCTGCAGGTAAGGCCAGCAATTGACGATTCTCTTGAACATGGTATCCGGAAACTCAGTGATCTCCCGAATGAGCTTTCCTTCCCTGATTTTAAGCATGAAGAGGCCAGTATACAAATTGAATATCAGGGTTTGGTCAGCACCTTCCGGGAAATCAAATTCAAATATATCCTTGAGGTCATAAAAATTAATCCGCTGTACTTTTTGGATGACCTCAAACAGTGGCAACAGGTCCTGGTCCGTATCGGTTTGATCCTCTGCCGGAAAAAGAACTGATTTCAAACCATCTATCGGGAAATTCTGAAAGGGCCGGGGGGATTGTTTCAGGAAATCCAGGATACCCTCCAGTTCAGTTTCAATTCTTTCATTGAACCCGGCAAAAACACCTCTGGTGATTTGGGGAATATCCGAGATATTGACCGGTTTCTTTTTTTTATTCTCAGGCGGTTTGGTTCCGGTTTCGACCGGTTTGGGGCTCTTATTGCCCAGGGGGACAAACAGGTAAACCAGAAAGAGGATAAAGATAATCCCCATGGTGATCAACAGGAAAGTATCCCTCCGCTCTTTACTTTTCAGCATTTTCATGATTCATACAGATTATAATACATTCACAGGAAATCTTCAAAAAAAATGTACAAAAACACTGTCAATTTGACAATGTAACCGTATTCAGGTATGTTTTTGAAATGAAGATTTCTGTTGTAATCATCACCCTGAATGAGGAAGACCGGCTGGAAGATGCCCTGAAGAGTGTCGCGGAAATTGCGGATGAAATCGTGATGCTGGACTCGTATTCAACCGATAACACCCTGGAAATTGCCCGCCGCTACAATTGTGAAATCTACCAGAACCCGTTTACCGATTATGGCACCCAGAAGAATCTGGCTCTTGACAAAGCCAAATATCCCTGGGTACTGAACCTGGATGCCGATGAACGCATATCGGAATCATTGAAACAGGAAATCCTGAAATTAAAGATGCAGCAGGAAATACCGGTTGACGGCTTCCTGATTAACCGCAAGACCTATTACCTGGGAAAATGGATCAGGCATTCCGGCTGGTACCCGGACCGGAAATTAAGGCTGTTCCGCAAATCCAAGAGCAGGTGGAAGGGAAGGGTACATGAAGGCCTGATGCTGGATGGTCAGGCACGGGGTATCGGGGGAGATATTATCCATTTCACCTACCGAAACCTGGATGATCACCTGCAACGCATCAACCGCTATTCCCGCCTGCAGGCCCAGGATATTGCCCGGTCAAAAAAATGTCTCTATTTGAGGGCTGTATTGCTGCCACCCATTACCTTTCTCAGGTTTTATGTCTGGAAGATGGGAATACTTGACGGTTTCCCGGGCCTGGTCATTGCCCTGGTCTCATCCTGGGGAACCGCTCTGAAATACCTCAAGGCCATTGAAATAAAAAAAACCGAAAGTTGAAGGTCGGGCAAAAATAGGATTCGATTATTTTCTGGCGATCAGATGATCAGCCAGTTTCACGGCTTCAATCATGCTGGCTGGATCCGCGATTCCCTGGCCAGCGATATCAAAGGCAGTCCCATGATCGGGTGAAGTTCGAACAAAGGGCAATCCCAGAGTCAGGTTGACACCGGCCCGTTCCCGGGATAATTTAAAGGGGATCAACCCCTGATCATGATACCAGCAGACCACCACCGAATCCTTGGCCCGGAGAGCAGTTGGAAATACCGTATCTGGCGGATATATACCGGCAATATTCATTTCCCCCTCCAGTTTGCTCAGGGCCGGCTTGATGATTTCCTCCTCCTCGGTCCCGAGATGTCCCTGCTCGCCGGCATGGGGATTTAACCCGCTGATGAAAAAATTAAATTTTTTTCCAAACAGTCGCCTTAGCTCCTGATCCAGGAAACGCATGAAATCAATGATCCTTTGCTTTTTAATATGCGGGAATATGTCTTTCAGTGAAATATGAAGGGTAAACAGTGAAACCTTTAAATCTTCAGACCAGAAAAACATCCCGTATTGTTTGATGCCCGATCGGTGGGCCAGATATCCGGTATGACCCCGGAACGGGATGCCCCGTTCCATCCATTTCTGCTTTGATATGGGGGCCGTGACCACGGCCTGAACCTTTCCGGTCAGGGCCAGGTCAACCGCTTTTCGGACATAGGCAAAGGATTCGTCGGTTTTGTCATCCGGGTTTTCTAGGGGATAAAAAAAAATCCCTTTTTCCAGTTTTTCTATTCGAGAAATAACCCGGATTTCAGGATCGGGGGAGCAACCATGGCTACCGATGATGACCACCGGGTGTTTCGGATGATACCGGGAAAAGGTCTTTTCAATGATTTCCGGCCCTACACCGGTCGGCTCTCCCAGGGTAACGGCAATGATCTTTTTCAATCTATGCAAAGATAATTAGGACGGTTTGTCCTTTGAAACTTCTTCTTCCTGGAAGTTGGGATCCTTGTACATATACTTGATTACCTGTTTGAAGATGATGAAATTGTTCTCATCCGCTCTCTTTATTTTAAGGCAATTCTTATCATACCACTCGATTCGGCCTTTAAACACCTCACCATTGATTAATTCGATCACCATGGGGGTTTTGTTGTTCATCTGCTTGATATAATAATAATTTTCGGCATGGGTTTTATAGGGGGGAGGTGGCTTTTTCCGGGTATCCTTTTTAGAAATCTTCTTTATTTCAATTAGGTCCGGTTTTATCAATTTGCGGGTCATGATTTCTCCTCCAGACATTTTTTATCTTAAACCAATTTTCATCAAAAGTCAACCGGATCCGGGATCCGCACTCCTGACAAATATAGACATGGATATTTACAGTTTTGGTTTTTTTTTCCGCTGGTGTTTAACCCAATCCGTTTTGGTTAACTGGACCTCTCTGGCAATGGCCAGCGAATCGGGGGGGACATCCTCGGTAATGGTCGAACCGGCTGCTATCAGACTGTTTTTACCAATTTTCAGGGGGGCAATCAGCTCGGTACCGGAACCGATGAAAACACGATCTTCAATGGTGGTGGTATGTTTCTTTTGGCCATCGTAATTGCAGATAATGGTTCCGGCCCCGATATTGACCTGCTCTCCGATGGAGGCATCACCCAGGTAGGACAGATGCATGGCCTTGGCTCCTTTTCCCAGGGTGGTTTTTTTGATCTCAACAAAATTTCCAGCTTTGCCCCCGCGCCTGATGACGGCCTGGTTTCTTAAATGGGTGTAGGGTCCCACCTGAACATCGTCCTCCAAAATCGAATCCCGTAGCACACAATGAGGCAACACCGTACAATTGTGACCGATGGCGGTGTTCTCAATATAAGAATGGGCATCGAGACTTACATTCCTTCCCAGGCGGCTGTTCCCTTTGACCACCACACCCGATCCGATGCGGGAACCGCTTCCGATGGATACCCTGCCTTCCAGATAAAAATGACGGTAATCATCGATATGGATGTTCTTTTTCAATAGTTGTTGAATTTGAAAGCGGGTGATACATTCTTCAACCTGGCCTGGATTCTGGATCAGATCGCATACCTGGTAAGGGTTCTTCAATCCGGCCAGCTTAATTTCCGCTTTTTCCGATAAAACCGAGCAGACTCCTTTTCTTATCCGGATCCGGTGTCTGCGAATCGCCTCCCTGCTAAGAATGAAAAGCGGAAAGCCGGAAAGCGAAACAATATCTGCTGATAGTCTCTGAGATTTGAACAATCTCTTGAGTTCGGCAATTCCTGCAGGTTCGATGTCCAGAAATCTGGTAAAATCAAAAACAACCAGAACCTCATAATCCGGGTTCAGCTGTTCCGGATGATGAAAGTCGATGCCTTTGAACCGGCGGCCCATCCAGAAAAACAGGTCTTCACCCCGGAAACGCATAACAGAGACCGGTAAGGCTCCGGGATCAAAGGTGGCAACAATCATTCTATCATGGATAAGAACTCACTGTTTTCAGATAAGGGTTCAAAATCGGGCTCGTTATGGGCAATAATTTTATAGTAATCATCCTTGGCAATACTTTTTTCCAAATACTTCAACGCCTTCTCTTCATCATCCTGTTTCATATAAACCAGCGAGAGTAAATAATATATATATGGATCCGAGTATTTTCTCTTCTCCGATAGCTCCAGAAAATGTTGAAGGGCCTGATCCAGTTGGCCGGCATTCAGATTATACAGACCTTCATTCAGAAAGTCCTCATCGGTTTTCAGGACAATTTTTTGAGGATGCAATCGGGAATCGGCCAGATTCTTATATAATTTTGACTGGGTTTGAATTTCCAGCACACTATCATATTCGGAATCTTTATAATTCTCAATGATCTCCTTCAACAGATCCAGGGCACTCTTGAAATTCTTTTTGTGAAAAGCCTGCAGGGCCTTATCAAATTCCAAGCTTATTTTTTTAAGCTCTTTCTCTTCCATACTCAATACCATTTTGATATTACCTCCTGATCCTGAAAGTGATGAACCGACTCTCCCGGGCCTGCGTTTCATTATTCCTGAGTATCATGATACCAAATCGTGTGAAATTCATTTCTCTTTGCACCAGCTTTTATTTTACACTGTTTTGGTATTGATTTCAACTTTTCCAGCCCAGAGGGCGGGCGAAAATGGAGAGTTTGGAAAAAATGTTGAAACGGCCGGTGTTGGTTACTCTGGAATGGTACTATATCTCTCAAGCATGACACCGATAACTTCAATACCGGCACCCTTGGCAATGTCAATGACTCTCAACACATCTTTATAGGAAGCCGATTCATCGGCACGAATAAAGATTTTTCTGTCGGTTTTAGTCTGATAAATGTTTCTCAATTCATTTTCCAGTAAATCGATTGTGGTGGGAATCTGGTTGATTTTTACGGAGAGATCCTGTTCGAGGGTTAACACAATTCCACTGGAAGGACCGCCCTGGTCTCCAACCATCTCGGGTAGATTAATGTCAATTCCCTTCTGAGCAACCGGAGTAATCACCATGAAAATGATTAATAAAACCAGCAAGATATCACACAACGGAACCACATTCGGTTCAGATTTTTGTTCAATACCTACTTCCGCACCCATTTATCCTCCTAGTGGTTTAATTTATCAAAAATGAAATAAATTGTCAAGGAAAAAAATTTTTTTATTGACAAAAACGGAATTTCATTTTATATTAACCATATGGTTAAACCAACCGGTTAGTTAAAATGATAAGATCTAAAAATACCAAAGAAAGAATTCTCAATGCCGGATTAAAGGAATTTTCTTTCCACGGTTATGCGGGAACCCGGATGGACAAGATCTCCATCCGAGCCAAAATCAACAAGGCCATGTTGTTTTATTATTTCTCCTCCAAGGAGAATCTTTACCATGAAGTCTTAACACACGCGGTCAGGAGTATCATTCCCAAGATACGCAACATCATTTTGCTGGAACAGAGTCCCGAGGGATTTTTAGAGAAGTTACCGGAAGTCTATATTGGCTTTTTCACCAAAAATCAGGATTTTGTCAAAATGGTGGCTTTTGATTTTGTTCAGAAAACCGATATTGTCAAAGCCGCTTTCGAGCAGGCCATTGGGAAGGAATTCCATCAGGGTCCCCGGCTGGTATTGAAAAAAATCGAGAAATGGTATGAAAAGGGGGAAATATCAGAGAGTGATCCCCTTCAATTCATGATCAATATCGTTTCCCTCTGCCTCTTTGCCTTTATTGCCAGGCCGATTCTGGAAGCTATTTTCAATCAAAAAATCGGTGACGAACAATTTATCCAGAAGCGAATAAAAAGTGTCATCAATCTTTTAAAACAAGGAATGCTAAAATGAATAAAATCGCCATCTTGATTTTGATTGCCTTCAATTGGATACCGCTTTCGGCCAAAATCCCCCTGCAGCAGGCCATTACCAGAGGAATTCAAAAAAGCCTGGTCATTCAGAACAACCTTCTTGAACAGAAAAACCTGAAGCTGGAGAAAAAAAACCGGGATATGAAAAAATGGTTGACTTTGCATCTGGGAGGGTCTTATATATTCAAATCCCAGCAGATGGAAATCAACTTTTTGGAAATCCAGATCAATGAGGGCATCTCCGTTCCCCTGGAACCCATCATTGTAGGTGCCCGGCACAACTATGATTTGAAACTGGGCCTTTCCCAGCCTATTTATACCGGCAACCGGTTATCCAATTCTGCCAAACTAAAGGATATTCAGTATGAAATGGAAAAACACAATACCGGACTCAATACCATTGAAGTTTCCACCCGAATCAAAACCTCCTATTTCACCTACCGTATGCTGTTTTACCAGCAGCAATCCGTAAATGCCTTTCTTGAAACCCTTCAGCTCCATCAACGGAAACTGGAAGATTTTTACCTTGAAAACCTGATCAAAAAAAGTGACTTGTTGGAAACCGAATTCCACCTGCAGGAGCAGATGATGAACCTGGAGGAAATCAAACTCCGGATCGCCAGGGAAAAAATTAATTTTAAATCCCTCTGTGATTTCAATATCGAAGATATCAGCGGAGATTACACCGAAACCATCGAACCCGGCCCGGAGTTACTTTCGGATTTTCAAAACCATCACCCCTATTTACAGATGCTAAACGCTCAAATCCGGCTGCTGGAAATCCAAAAAAGATTAACCAATGCCGAATACCTCCCCCAGCTGGTCGGGTTTGCCGAAATCCATTATGGCCGGCCGGGCATAGATTATTTCACCAATGAGTGGAGTTTGTATTTCCAGGGCGGTATTGGCTTTGATCTGAAGTTATTTGACTGGAACCAGCGGAAACGAAACCAGAAAATTCTCAATTATTCACAGGAAAAATCCAGAAACAAGCAAAAAGATTTCTCCCGGGAAGTTGAAAATCAGGTCCGGCAACTGCTGGAATCCAAGAAAGCAATAGAAATAAAACTGGCCATCATCGGGAATCTGATCGAAATTTCCCGGGAGGACACCGAGTTGAAGGCAGAATTATTTCAAGAACAGCAGATCACCAACAAAGACTATCTGGCCTCTTTGGCTACCAAGGAAAGATATGTCTTCATGGAAAAGGAACAACAATTGCAGATTGAAATGATAAAAGTCAACATCAACAAATGGCTGGGTTTATTTGATCGAAAATTTTAGGAGGATCAATGAAAAAAATTATGGCGGTATTATTCGGGATTGTCCTGATATCATTTTGCAACAGCGGAAAAACCGCCGAGATCAAAGTTCCGGGCATTGTGGACGGGGACATTATCACCCTGAAGTCCATGGTTTCCGGACAGGTGGATCAAATGCCCTTGAAGGAAGGCACCCGGGTGGCAAAGAATGATCTGGTTGTGGTCATAAACAGCGACAAAACCGAAAACAAGTTAGAGGAACTCAATATCAGCTCCAAAGAAATCGAAATCAATATCCTGAAATTAAGGCAAAAGTTGAACCTGGTCAAATCCAATATTCAATACCTTGAGAACCAGGTGCAAAGGTTCAAACGATTGAGAAAGAAGAATTCCATATCCGGAGAAAAACTGGAATCCATGGAACTCAAACTGCTGGA
>DAOVIP010000444.1 GCA_030671465.1 Candidatus Aminicenantota bacterium
CATTTGATCTAAATCACCTGACCGAATACCTTCTGAAGGATCCTTAGACCGCCTCCACAATTTTTTAAAATCTTTCTGATTTACAGGTTTTCGACAGGCTATTAATTGATCTGGTAGAGAATCAAGCCATTCATTAATGATATCAATAATCGATTGTTCAAATCCAAATTTCGAAAGGCCGACATATTCATCAACATACATAATACCATCACGGTGTAACTGATTGTTCAGTTGAGGAAAAATGGATTCGAAATTTTGAAAGTGGTGAAAAGCACCAACATCAATAATGGTATTAAACAAACCCAGGGAAGAGTAATCATAGGAGTTGGCATCAGCTTTGACAAAAGAATAAGGAATATCAACGTTCAATTCTTTCATTTTGAAGTAAAACCGTTCTCCTTCCCCTTTTGAAATATTCAGGTAAACAATTTCGGTCGTATCTCTTTTGGTTAGAAAAGCTTCTGCTGCCATTCCATGACCATCTCCAAAACAAAGAACTCTTCCAAAAGGAGTTGATCTATCCTGTATTTTTTTTGTGTACCAGCTAAGGGATGCATCTCCGGTTATTTCTTTCTGAATAATTTCCCTAATAATTTTATTATTCCACCAGTATTCAATTAAAGCAACAGTTGCTGTTTTATCCCAGAATTTAGCTGCCTTTTTTTTATCACTTAACAAAAATAATATTTTTTTTAAAATTCGAATCAAATACAATCTTATTCGCATTTTTATATTGGACATATAACAAACACCATAATAAATTACAATGTTAACTCAACATCATTTCTTTTTCGATGTAATAATATCTGACCAATATGAATCCTTATTTTTTCTTCTTTAAATCTAATTTTATTTTTTCCCAATATTTAATTCGCTCCTTTATTTTTTTTTCAAACCCCATTTCCTGTGGAATAAAAAAACCTTCTTCTTTTATTTCTTCGGGAAGCGTACTCATATCAGTAGTCTTTTCCTCGAAATCATGGGCATACAAATATCCCCTGCCCGCACCCTTACGGGCTGAAATGAAATCTGCCGGATTGATGAGATGAAGAGGTACAGACAGGGTTCCGTATTTATCAATGATTTTTTTCATGGTGGCCTCAGTTTTATATATTGAATTGCTTTTGGGTGCTGAAGCCAAATAAATACATCCCTGGGTTAAAAACAAATCCCCTTCAGGAGATCCCAAATATTCATAGGCATCTTTTAACCGAAGACACAGTTCCAATGCCCCGGAATCGGCAAAACCGATATCTTCCACTGCAATTCTGATCATTCGCCGGATAATATATATGGGATCTTCTCCACCCTCCAGCATGCGATACAGCCAGTAAAGAGAGGCATCGCAATCAGAATTTCTGATACTTTTATGAAACGCTGAGATCAATTGATAACGGTCATCTCCAGTTCGATCATAGGCCCCTATTTTTTTTTGAATGATATCCTGGATAAATCCCCTATCAATTTTCCGGTTTTTGTTTCTGATATGTACAATAATCTCAATGAGGTTCAATAGGCGTCTGGCGTCGCCACTGCTGTAACTCAGAATCAAATGATTTATCTCCTGAGTCAGCTTTATCTTCACTCCCATATTTTTTTCAAGAAATAAAACAGCTTTTTTTAAAACCTTTTCCAAATGGCTCTGATCCAGAGTATAGAATTCCAGTACTTTAATTCGCGAGAGTAAAGCCCGGTTTATTTTATAGGCCGGATTTTCTATGGTTGTACCGATAAGAATGATATCCCCCCTCTCTACAAAGGGAAGGAACGCATCCTGAGAATGTTTATTGAAATGATGAATCTCATCAACAAATACCACCAGCGGTTGACCTTCCAGCTTTTTTATCTGCATGGCCTTGGCCATGATATCACGGACTTCGCCAATGCTGGATATGGTTGCGGAAAACTCGATGGAGGGCACCCCAAGTGACTGAACCAAAATTCTGGAAATGGTTGTTTTTCCACTCCCGGGAGGCCCCCAGAATATCAGGGAGCTTAATTTCTTATTCTCAATAAATGAATATAATATTTTTCCCTTTCCGATTAAATGGTCCTGGCCTTCACATTCATCGAGATTCTGAGG
>DAOVIP010000267.1 GCA_030671465.1 Candidatus Aminicenantota bacterium
CCTAATAATGGAGTTTCTGAAGAAGTTACAGCCCTGAGTGGCTTGACAAACCCTGATAATGAGGCTTTCAGGGCGTATTTTACTTTTTTTTTAAATTGACAAATTCGTTTTTTAATATTATATTGAAAGAGTGGAACCGCTTATAGAAGTCAAATTAATGGGCCTGATCATGGATCCAATTTCCAAAACCCCGGTGATGATCCTCAAGCCCATAAAAGATAAAAAAATTATTCCCATCTGGATTGGCGGATTTGAAGCCAATGCCATCACCATGGAACTTGAAAATATTGCCCCCCCTAGGCCCATGACCCATGATCTGATCCGCAATCTTCTGTGTCATTTTGATGCTGAAATTGACAAGGTTGTGGTCACCGATATTGTTGAAAATACTTATTTTGCCGAACTCTATGTCAGGTACAACGGCGAAGTCACTACTTTGGATTGCCGACCCTCGGATGCCATAGCCATCGCCTTGAAAAACAAATCCAAAATCTATATAACCGAGTATGTATATAATTCTTCGGTGCTGTCTGATTTCTTCACCAATTTCCTGGAAGACGAAGAAAAACTGGATAAATGGTTTAATTCCCTGAGTGCGGATGACTTCGGGAATGTCGAGCAGTAATATCCGAGACTGCAGCAAAAACTTCAATCCTCAGCTTTGGTATTGGTTTGTTTTTTGGCCTGATTCCAGAGGGCTTCCATTTCTTCAAGGGGTGAGTCCTGGATGTCTTTGCCCCTTTTTTTCAGTTCTGTTTCGATGAAACGAAAACGTCTTTTAAACTTTTCATTGGTTTTTTTCAATGCAAATTCCGGATTGATTTTCAGATGACGGGCAATATTGGAAACCGCAAACAGGATATCACCGATTTCTTCGGCCAGTTGGTGCTGATGAGAAGGCTTGGCTTGGGCAGGGGATTTGAAATCGGTACTGGCCTCTGAAAGAATGGCTGTCCGGAGCTCCCCGATTTCCTCCAGCAGTTTATCCAGGGCTTTAAGGGCTGCGGGTGCTTCAGGGGGGGAATCCGGCCAGTCAAAACCGGTGCTGGCTGCCTGTTCGCCAATTTTTTTGGATATCAGCAATGCTGGTGTTGACTTGGGATATTCGGATATGAAACTGGAATTTTTTTTTTCGACTTTTTTAAGTTTTTCCCAATTGGATTTAACCTGGTCCGGGGTGTGAAGCCGGATGTTTGAGAACACATGGGGATGCCGGTTAATGAGCTTCCGGTTGATTCGGTTCAGAACGTCCTTGATGTTGAAATTTCCCTTTTCCCGATGGATCAGGGCAAGGAAAACAATTTGCAGCATTAAATCGCCGAGTTCCTCCATTTGATTTTCCCAGTTCTGGCTATCAATGGCTTCGATTAATTCGTGGGTTTCTTCCAGGAGGTATTCGATCAGTGTGGTTTCGGTCTGGACCAGATCCCAGGGGCAACCCGTGTCCGGATTTCTCAGCCTATCCATGATTTCCAGTAACCTGTCAAATTCTTTCATCTTGTTTTTTTTTAAAATAAATGGTATAAGTAATAAGCATAAAGGAAAATATTCCTGATGACAAGGTTTAAAGTCATAAGGATACTGTTTTTTTTTATTTTGAGTTGCACAGAGTGAGATGAAAAGAGATATCAAAGCGATTGTGACCTTGCTGGCCACCCAGAGCATGATCAATCTCGGTGAGATTGTGGATCCACTGAGCAAGTCCACGTCTCTGAACTTGCCCAGTGCCAAAATATTCATCGATCTGGTGGAAGTTTTAAAAAAAAAGACTGCAGGTAATTTAAGTGTCGAAGAAGAGAAATTCATGAAAGACATATTGGGCAATTTAAAAAATGTCTATCAAAATAAAATCAAACAAGGAAACTAAAATGAAGAAAAAAATAGTATTCGCCATATTATTTTTTTGCTTTTTTTTCTCAATTTTTCCTGAAACCAATCCCTGGGGTGAATTGAAAAAAATATATTTTTATGACTCCGTAAAGAATTATGACCTGGTTTTGAAAAGTTTGAGTGCCATTGATATCAGCATGGTCAAACGAAGTGATCAAAAAGAAATTGCCAATTCCTTTATAAATCTCGGTGATCATTATTTCTCTCTAAAGAAATATGACCTGGCGGAAATTTTCTACAAACGGGTACTGGAGATTTCTCCGGATTACTGGTATATCTATAACAAACTGGAGGATATATACCGAAAAAATGGCAGCCTCCTGTTTAACTTCAAAAATACTTTCCGCCAGTTTTCAATGATATTAAAAGATTTCGAGGCCTCATATCTGCTATTTAATGGTTTTTTCAATATGATGTTTTTTGCCAGCCTACTGATCCTCTTTATAACAGCACTCCTTCAGTTTATCCCCTATTTTAACCTGGCCGGAAATGATTTGTTGATTGAACAGGGTACCCATTTTTCGATCATGAAGGTTGTATTTATAGTCCTGATGATGTTGTGGCCGATAATTATTTTTTCTGGTTGGGCAATCTATCCATTTTTAATTATCGGATTCCTGTGGAAGTATTTGAGCGAGAAAGAAAAGAGAAGTGTTGTTTTTCTGATGATAATGATTGTGGTCGGATCGGCTTTGTACAGTTTCAACTTGGTGATCAAAAACCAATACCAGAAGGATTCATTTAAAATTATCAGGCAGGTTTTTGAAGGGCACCTGTTTAAAAAGAAGGATTATGAAAAATTTGATCCTGAAATGAAGGTTTTGCAGGCAATTTCTTATTATGAGCAGGATCAACTGAAGGTTGCCGAGGATATATTGAGATTAACCGGTGAAAGTTACCGCAACAAATTCAAATCTATTCTCTTTGGGAATATTTATTATAAATTCGAAAATATATCCGAAAGCATAAAGTATTTCCAAATGGCGCTAAGCCTTGATGATTCCAGTGATATTGCCCTTAATAATTTCACCATGGTATTGCTGAAGAATAACAACCCGGAAGTTTTTAAATCCTGGGCCAAGCGCTACCCGGAAATTAACGAATACAAGAATAATGTATTGCATCTGAAGGAGATTCAGCTGAGCCAGATGTTTTTATGGAGAAGACTGATCAATCTGAACGGTCCCCACTTTAATTTGTGGAATTTTTCCGGAAATGTCCTGAAAAATTTCCTGACTCTCCCCGTTATTTACTGCCTGTTTATTTTCATGATCTATATTTTCCTGATCCCGAGACTGTTTCCTCATCTAGGAAAAAGTACCTATTGTTCCAAGTGTTCCAAAATAATCAAGGAAGCCTCTGTTCACAGGTCCTATAAACTATGCAATGATTGTTATCAATTGTTTATGATAAAGGATGTCATATTCCTGGAAGCAAAAATATTGAAGGAAAAGGAACTGGCCAAAAGATCCAGAAAAAAAATCCTTTTCATCCTGTTGTTATCCTTCATTGTACCGGGATTGAAGTTGATGTATACCGATCAACAGCGGCGGTTTATGATATTTTCCGGATTGTTTTACTTTTTAATTGGTTATTTTCTGGTGAATTATTTTGTGATGAAAAAAATATTTTTAACCCTGCCCATATTCATTAATTTCATCGGTGGGTTGGCAATTCTGCTGTATTTTATTTTAAA
>DAOVIP010000201.1 GCA_030671465.1 Candidatus Aminicenantota bacterium
AAAAAAGCCATTGCCGAGGCTAACAATGATTTTGATAAGGCAACAGAATTGCTGAGAAAAAAAGGCTTTGAAAAGGCCAAAGCAAGATCAACCCGAACCACCAAGCAGGGAATCATTGGATCCTATATTCACACCAATGGGAAAATTGGAGTGCTGGTTGAGGTGGGGTGTGAAACCGATTTCGTTGCCAAAAACGAGGATTTTCAGTCTCTGGTTAAGGATATTTCCATGCAGATAGCCGCCATGAACCCGAAATATATTTCCAAAGATGATATCCCGGCCGATGTGATTGAGAAAGAAAAAGATATATATCGTGCCCAGGTAAAAGACAGTGGCAAACCCGAAAATATCATCGAAAAGATTGTTGAAGGAAAACTGAAAAAATTCTACACCGAAATATGCCTGCTTAATCAAAACTTTTTCAAAGAAGACAAGAAAACCATAGAAGAACTAATCATAGAAATCATCCATAAAACAGGAGAAAACATCATCGTCAAAAGATTTATTCGTTACCAGCTGGGTGAAGAAAACTAAAATGGATGAGGTCCCCAAATCCAGAAGAATCCTCTTAAAGATCAGCGGAGAGGCTTTAAAAGGGGATCAGGAATTTGGCATTTCCAATTCCGTTATCGAAGACATTTCAAATGAGATAAAACAGGCACATGATTATGGTGTTGAGATTGCCATCGTAACCGGGGGCGGAAATTTTATCAGGGGAAATCGGCAAAAAGAACTTGGAATTGATCGTGCATCCGCTGATTATATGGGAATGTTGGCCACAGTTATCAATGGAATCGCTCTCCAGGATGCCTTTGAAAAAAAAGGGTTGATCACCCGTCTGGTTTCGGCTCTGGAAATAACCGAAATCGCAGAACCCTTTATCAGAAGGCGGGTAATCAGACACCTTGAAAAGGGGCGAATAATCATATTCACAGCCGGAACCGGAAGTCCCTTTTTTTCAACCGATACTGCTGCGGCCTTACGGGCAATCGAAATCAAAGCGGATATATTATTGAAGGCAACCATGGTGGAGGGAGTATTTTCGGATGATCCCAAAAAAGTAAAGGAAGTAGTGAAATTCGATCAGATCTCTTATTCTGAAATTTTATCAAAAGAATTGAAGGTCATTGACAGTACCGCCATTACCTTATGCAAAGAAAACAAACTTGAACTAAAAATTTTTGACCTGACCAAAAAAGGCAACATTTTCAAAGCCATCATAAACAAGGATATTGGAACCCTGGTCAATTAGGGGATGAGCATGTTAAAAGAAACCCTTGAAGAAGTCAAAAGTAAATTGGCTGAACTGGAAGCAGAATTTAAAAAAGAAATATCCAAATTCAGGACCGGAAGGGCATCCGTTTCCATCCTGGACAATATCCGGGTCGATTACTATGGAACCCCCACTCCCATAAACCAGCTGGCCACCTTATCGATACCGGAAGCCAATTTGATTGTCATCCAGCCCTGGGATCACAATATTATCGGAGACATTGAAAAAGCAATCCGGAACTCCAATATTCATATCAATCCGGTATCCGACGGTAAGCTAATCAGACTTCCTGTACCCCCTCTGGATGAGGAAAGACGGACAGAAATCATCAAAACCTTGAACAGATATACCGAAGAGAGAAAAACAACCGCCAGGATTCTACGCAGAGAATATCGTGAGCTGGCCAAGTCCTTGGAAGAGGAAAAGGAAATTTCCGAAGACGATGAAAAACGGTTTTACGATGATCTGCAGAAAATCGTAGATGACAATATAAAGAACCTGGAAGAAATTGAGAGCTCCAAAGAAAAACATATCCTGGAAGACTAGAGGGTCACAACCCGCAAAGTCAATTGGAAAAATCACCTCCCAAGCCCATCCAGATCAAATCTGGCCATAAGCCCTAAAATGCCAGAACCGGAAATTTTAATAAGCCATCATACGGTAATGAGCTATGAACTGGATGCCTGGGGTCATGTGAACAATGCGGTATATTTAAATTATCTGGAGAAAGCCCGAAATGATTTCCTTATTTCCAAAGGTTTGAATTTCAATGACTTCTTTAAATGGCAAAAATTCCCAGTGGTCAGAAAAGCCATCCTTGAATTCAAACATCCAGCGGAATCCGGAGACAATTTACAGATCAACGGATGGATTTCGGATTACACGGCGACCCGTTTTACCCTGACCTATAAAATATTCAACCGTGAATCAAATATCCTGATCCTGTCCGCTCAAACCCTTCATGTATTTGTCAACAATCGCAATAAACCAACCCGGATTCCTGATGAATTTTACCATAAATTCATTATCCCATCCCAAAAAAAGCCGGGCAAGGAGGGCTCATGAAATCCATTCTTTTATCCAAAAAACATTTATTCCTTCTTTTTTTATTATCAATGTTTTTTATTTCTTTTTTTATGCGGGGTGTTACCCATGAACCTGTCCAGGCGGACCTGGTCATAAAAAATGCCAAAATTGTGACCATTGACCAGAACAATCCCAGGGCGGAAGCAGTGGCGGTAAAGGGAGAAAAAATTATTGCCGTGTCCTCCAATCAGAATATTACCCGGTATATTAAAAAAGGTAAAACCACTGTCATTGATGCCTGCAACCGTCTGGTGGTTCCCGGTTTCAATGATGCCCATATTCATTTTATCAGCGGCGGGTACTCATTGATGAACCTCGATTTTCGCTATATTACCGACATTAAGATCATCCAGAAAATGGTTAAGGAAAAAGTGTCCCGGTCAGAACCCGGAGAAATGATCAGGGGAGGCGGATGGGATCATGAATTGTTTCCAGATAAGCAGTGGCCTACCCGGGAAATCCTCGATGAGGTTGCCCCGGACAATCCGGTTATCCTGGCCAGAACCGATGGCCATTCCGTCTGGGTGAACAGCCTGGTTTTAAGACTATCCGGAATTACCAAAGATACTCCTGATCCGGCTGGTGGAACCATCATCCGGAATAAAAAAACCGGAGATCCCACCGGGATACTGAAGGAATCGGCTCAAAACCTGATCGATAGCACCAAGTTTAAAAAACTGGCAACGGATGAACAGAAAAAAAGAACCACCAAAGCCCTTGAACTGGCTCTGGAGGCAGCCCGGCGAACCGGAGTAACCAGCATTCAGCACCTCAATAACCATTCGGAATTATTTGAGAAATTCCATGATCAGGAAAAATTGACCGTACGGGTAACCTTCAATATGTGGCTTACCGATAATGAAGAAACACTGGCCCAGTACCAGGAATTGCGTCAGAAATTCCATTCGGAAAACAACTGGATCCGGTTCGGGTATCTCAAAGGTTTTATAGATGGCACCCTGGGTTCCGGCACTGCCCTCATGTTTGAGCCTTTTAGCGATGATCCCTCTACCAGCGGTTTGCCCCAGATGTCTTATGAAGAACTGGAAAGAAAAGTAGTGGCCAGTGATAAAAACGGGTTTCAAATCGGCATCCACGCCATTGGCACCAGGGCCAATCACTGGATTCTCAATGCCTATGAAAAAGCACAAAAGCGGAATGGCAGACGGGATAGCCGTCATCGCAGCGAGCATGCCCAGATATTAACCGACCAAGATATCCCCCGATTTGCCGAACTGGGAGTCATCGCCTCCATGCAGCCGACCCACTGTATTACCGATAAAAGGTTTGCAGAAAAGCGAATCGGCCTCAAAAGGTGCAGGGGTGCTTATGCCTGGAAGCGATTACTGGATTTCGGTGCTCAAATCGCTTTTGGCACCGATTGGTACGTGGAACCGATTGATCCCCTGGAAGGTCTCTATGCCGCGGTTACCCGTAAGGATCGAGCTGGTGAGCCCGGAGAAGGATGGTTTGCCGATCAAAAACTTTCCATGGAAAAAGCCATTGAGTTATATACCCTGGGTTCAGCCTATGCCGAATTCACGGAAAACCGAAAAGGATCGATTAAAAAAGGCATGCTTGCCGACATGGTCATTTTCAATCAGGACCTGATGACCATCGCTCCCCAGGATATCATGAAAGTCAAAGTAGACTATACCATTGTCGGCGGCAAAATCGTCTATAAAAGAAATCCTGCTGAATAGCAAGTCGGATATTCGATTTTTTTAGAACAACATGAATGAACACACCCCTCCCCGGAAAAACCATCAGGAAATTGATGGAAAAAAATTCGTTAAACTCATTATTGGCAGTATTTTCAGTATTATTTTATTCGGCGTCGGGCTATTTTTTCTTGCCGGACGATTGGATTATATTCAGGGATGGATATTTCTGTCTATCTGCTTTATCATTCTTATTGTCAGCGTTTTTTCGCTCAGGAAAAGAAAAGATCTGGTAAAAGAGAGAAGAAACCCGGGACAGGGAGTAAAGAAATGGGATAACCTCATTATTGGCCTGTACCAGGTGCTACTATATGCTATGATAATCATTGCCATACTGGACTCTGGCCGATTTCGATGGTCACCAAAATTTCCAATAGGTATCTATATTCTCTCCGGTCTGATACTGATACTTTTTTCGGCTTTGGCTCTGTGGGCCATGCGAGTCAATAACTTCTTTTCATCGAAAGTTCGGATTCA
>DAOVIP010000391.1 GCA_030671465.1 Candidatus Aminicenantota bacterium
GAGCGCGGGTTCCTGGTTGCTGAGGGCGACGTCTTGGGAATCGAGCGGCTTGACGAACGCTATCGCATCGAGCAGGAGACGCAAGAAGAGAACTTCCGTCTCCAGGAACAACAGACGGAGGCGATGTTCCGGCTACAATTGCGCTTCCAGGAACAGGCGCTGAGGCAACAGATCAGGGTACTCGGCGAAGCACTCAAGTCCCAATTAGCAGCCATTGAGGACAACCGACAGGAACGCATCGCTCGGCTCAAGCAGAAGAAGAAACAGAAATATTTCAACTTTGAGGGTAAACGAAAAAAATATGACCGCTACGAAGGGGAAGAGATGCTGGAAATGGTCCGGGCCGTCCTGCACCGGGAACTGCCCCTGTACCGGGAACACAATATTAAAGTCATTCTGATGCCCATCGATCCCTTTTACTATCAGCTCAGTAATGTGGAAAAAAATCCTGCCCTGAAAAAATGGAAAACCCTGCAATACATCGTCAAAGCCGCCCGGGACCTGATTTTTTCATTCAATGAGCTTCTGATAGAGGTCAGCCATGAATACAACCATGTGTTTTTTCTAGATACCCGGTCCATTATGGATGCCCAGAACCGTGATGAAACCCATGCCGATCACATCCATTACTCATCCAGGGGGAATAAACTGGCCGCGGGTGCCTTGCTGGAATTCATGATTCAACACGACATGCTGCCCCAATCCCGGAAGTAACTGCCGGCTAATGGCCGACAATGGTTAGATTCCTCTCCAGTTGATCCGGGTGGAAAGAGGCACTCTTGGCTTCGGCCAGGCTGATCTTGTTGCTTTCAACCATCTCGACCAGGTGCTGATCAAAGGTTTGCATGCCCAAATCCTTGTTTTTCTCCATGTACTTGGGGATTTCAACTGTTTTTTCCGGGTTTTTAATGCATATCTCGATGGTTTTATTGACAATCAGCACTTCGCAGGCCGGGACCAGTAAGGTTCCTTCTTTGTTGACCAGTAATTTCATTGAGATAATGACCATAAGATTTTCGGACAATCTCTGTCTGAGATTTTGCTGCTCCTCGGTAGGGAAAAATCCGATCAGGCGGCCAAAGGTCCTCAATACATCCGGGGTATGAATGGAACCCATAACCAGGTGGCCGGTCTCGGCTGCCTTCAGACAGGTGTCAACTGTCTGAAGGTCCCGGAGCTCTCCCACCATGATGATGTCCGGATCCTGTCTCAGGGCCGCCCTGAGGGCCATATTAAAGGAATCGGTGTCCGATCCCACTTCTCTTTGAGAAATAATGGAATTTTTGTTCTTAAATAGAAATTCAATCGGATCCTCAATGGTGACAATATGGCAGTGGCGGGTATGATTGATATGATTTATCATGGCCGCCAGGGTA
The DNA here is from genome assembly GCA_030671465.1 of Candidatus Aminicenantota bacterium. Taxonomy (GTDB): domain Bacteria; phylum Acidobacteriota; class Aminicenantia; order UBA2199; family UBA2199; genus CAZOWT01. The sequence goes on from DAOVIP010000391.1 coordinate 1,377, forward strand.
GTTGATTTACCCATCCCGGTGGCTCCGGTAACCAGGATCAACCCGCAGCGCAGATCCGATATTTGGTTCAACACCGGTGGAAGGTTCAATTCGGTAAAGGAACGGACTTCCAGTGGGATCACCCTCAAAACCGCTGCATACTTGCCATTTTGACGAAAAACGTTCACCCGGAATCGGGAAACATCGTCAAGTTGAAATGACCCATCATATTCCCGAACCTCTTTTCTAAAAGTCTCCGGTTCTTTGATTCCGGTTAAATACAGGCCAATCGATAACATATCTTCATCGGTCAGGGGGGGGTGTTTGATGTGAATCAGTTCACCCTGAAGGCGTAGAACCGGAGGTTCTCCCACCTGCAAATGGATATCGGAAGCATTTTTTTGAACCGCAAAGGTCAGGATAGTCTTCAAATTTATTTTTGCCATCGCTATCTCCTAAATATATATACAAACAACCTGATATTTTTTTGCCCGATTCTAGGTTAATTTTAACATGCTTTTAATTTTTTTATCAACCCTTTCCCTCCATTTCGATTCCATTAAAAATGGTCGTCATTATTGTCGACATTCATATCATAGAAAAATCCTTTTGAAAATGCAATACATTGAATGAAAAAACTGATTCTTTGATTAGTGGGATACTATTGAAATATCATTCGATAGGATTCAGAGAATTTTATGGATATGCAGTTCCCACTCCTCTTCCTCCAGATTTTCTTTCAGCTGGTAAAGTATCCCATCCCGGATGGTATAGGGATAGGGTTCTATAGGGGTTTTTTCAGCCAGTTTTACCCAGGTTTTCTTCAATATTTTTCCCCTGTAATCAAATATGAGCAGTTGACTTTTTTCCGCTTTTTTTTGATTGGTCAATACGTAAATTCTTTCATCATCCACAGAAAAAAAACGTATCAGGGGAAGGTATTCGGGAAACTCAAGCATTTTTTTATAAAAGTCAAAATCTTCTCTGAAACGGGGATCTTTTTTTAAAAAATCAAGGTAATCCTGAATCCGCGTCTGGGTTTCTTTGACCCGGGGGTATGGATGAGTGATGGACCGTATTTTTTCTCCTTTCTGGTTAAAA
>DAOVIP010000314.1 GCA_030671465.1 Candidatus Aminicenantota bacterium
AAATATTTTTTTAGTTCAGGGTCCAGTGTATTAATCAGATTATATTTTTGAAGAATGGCATATGCATCGGAAAAAGATGTGGAATCTCCTATTGATGGTCCGGAGCCGATATCCTCCAGGGGAGAATCAATGATATCGGAAAGTATCAGTGATATAATTTTCGCAGGAAATATTAATTCTGCCAGCCTTCCTCCCTTAAAAGCCGAGATATGCTTCCGTATACAGTTAATTTCTCTGATATTTGCAGAAGATGCAATCAATTTTTGGGTTAATTTGACTTTACCCTCAAAACTGATTTCTGGGAGAGGATATGAAAGTAATGCTGATGCCCCGCCTGTTATCAGTATAAATACCAGATCATTCTCTGAGACCTTGCTTTTCACATATCTGATCACTGCTTGACCGGCACGAAAATTTTGTTTGCCCGGAATCGGATGATTCCCAGGATAGCATTTTATTTTGTTATCTAAAAACGCCTGGTGTTCTGGCGATATGATGATACCGCCGCTTATTTCCCTATTTAAGATTTTTTTTAGGCCTTTGTATAAAAAAGATACTCCTTTGCCGGCTCCGATAATATGAATTTTTTCATATTCTTTCAGATTGAAACGCTTTCCCTGGATTGTCAGTCGATTGTTTTTGAATTTGATCTGTTCCTGAATTAGCTTAGCAGGATCGACCGCTCCTAATCCCTCTTTTAAAATATGGTTTCCCAGGATTTTGAAATCACTATATCTTTGGGGGGATAATATCTTGTTGATCATTGTATTTTCCCTTTAGCTCTTTGTAGGAGAAAAGGGGAAGGGCATCGCTCTCTAAAAAAATCACCTGAGCGATTCCCTGCATGGGAAAAAGAAGGGCAGGTCTCCCGGAGATATTGGATATGGATATGGTCAAAAAACCATTCCATTCCGGTTCCAGCGGAGTTACATTGATTAAAATCCCGCTTCTGGCATAAGTCGATTTCCCCAGCACGAGTCCCATCACTTTTTTGGGGATTTTAAAAAATTCCAAACTTCTTCCCAGAATATAGGATCCGGTTTCCAGAACGATTTGATCTTCGGTGAAGGTGTCATAATGACTTTCATTCATATTATGTGGATTGATCTGTTGGGTATTGGTTTTCAGTTTTTTATAAGTATTGTATAGGCGAATATCATAACCATAGGGGCCCAAGCCATACGAAATGACTCCATCTCTCACTGAATAGGGTAAAAATGGATTCAGTAACTGGTGTTTTTCGGCTTGGATTTTTATCCAGGTTGAAGATTTCAACATTTGCAAATCGGAAAGCCTGAGATTCTCAAATGCATATGGGTGGATAACTTTCTCAGATACAAAATACCATTTTTTAAATCCTTGGAAAACTTGGTTAGGTATTTGGCAAAACCGATTTCCTTGCTCATTCTCAATTTGTTTTCGAATTCGATGTTTAATTCCCGCAATTCGATCATTAAATTTTGCAAATATAAAATGTTATCCAAGGATTCAATTAATTTTACAGTGGAAATATCACTTATTTTGGTCTCAGGAGTCATCTTAATCCTGTCTATTGAATCAGATACCATTTCCTTTACCGAGTAATCAATTTCGTTCAGGTAGGGTTTTTTATAGTCTTTATAATATCTCAATTTGTGCTTGGCGCGTTCTTGTATTTTTTTGTTCTGTTCAATGAAAGAAAGGTAAAAACTTTTCAGCCCGAGATATTTTCTTTCAAACTGAAGTATATTGATGAAATCACGGCCGATATATATTTTATCGCTATATGAGTTTTGTAATTCATCTTCATAGTGGGAGTAAAATTTTAATTCAAATTTGCCATCCCCATGGGGAATCACCCTGGCAATGGTAATATTCTGTGGATCTGTTATATAATATGAATTTTCTTCGATAATGGCACTATAAATGAATAGTGAATTGATAATGAAATTTTTTAGTGAATCAAAAAATGAATTATTTTGAGATAGGAATTCTCTGAATTCCGCCGGGGATTCACCGATTAACGATATGTATAAGGGTGAAAACAGGTATTTCTCTTTATCAGAAACGAATTCAAAGTGAAAATTATTCTGAACTTTTTTATATAGATTTGAATATATTATTTCCGGGAAATTTATCAGGGGGCTATCACTGTATTCCTTGAAATAGGTTTGAAGTTCCAAGTCATCCTCCATTAAAATTATATTGGAAAAATATCCAAATGTAAATATCAAATTTTAAAATTCCAGTCTGATTGTTGAATTTACCGAGCGGGTATTTTATATTAATATCTGGTCAAATGGCTTTACTTTGTTATATTTTTTTGTTAATTGATACATAGATGAAAAATTTAAAATCTTTGATTTCAGCTCCCTTGATGGCTTTGATTTTATATTTTTTCATCATTTTATCTATTATCTTGAGTTTAAAATACTTCACCCTTCTCGCGGCGCCTGTTTTTTTTGCCCTGGTCATTGCTTATTTATTCAATCCACTGGTCAGTTTTTTAGAAAAACGGACACCTTTATCCCGCTCCATAATCTCGGCTCTTTTAATGTTTATTTTGGTGTTGGCATTTTCATTTTTGGTGGGAATTTTATTGCCGGATTTCATTGACAGAATAAAAAACGCTGCTGTGAAAATACCTCAATTGTTAAAACAGTTTGCAGAAAAAGTTGAGGTTATCAGTAATTATTTAACCAAAAATTTTTCAGAATATATTGGAAATGTTGATATAAGGGGGAGTATCGAGACCACCATAAGCAAAATTCTTTATAATTTTTCAGATTTGCTGATAAAAGGTTTTTCCAGTCTTTATGGTGTATTTTTTATTATGGCCTTTCTCTTTCTAACCCCTCTTTTTTCATATTATTTTCTTAAAGATTACAATAAAATAAAGAAAAGCTTATTTGAATTGGTACCGGTTCGGGTTTCCAAAAATTTTTTAAAAAAAGCCGAAAATATGAACCGGATATTATCGTCATTTATCAGAGGTCAGGCTATTGTTGTTTTAATTCTGGCTGTTTTGTACTCCATTGGATTGAGTTTAATTGGATTGCCCTTTCCGATTTTAATCGGGATCCTTTCAGGCATCGGAGATATTATTCCCTATCTTGGAACC
>DAOVIP010000257.1 GCA_030671465.1 Candidatus Aminicenantota bacterium
ACCCAAAATATTTTTGAAAAAAATCAAAAAAAATTGGTCTATTTACTTGACAATGAACTTCTAATGGATGACCCCTTTTCTTTCTTTTCTCTTTAAATTATCAAGTCAACGTTCCTACGCTTTTATCAACTTTATGATTTCCTCTTGAATGGTTTTTCCTTTGTCTTTGGCATACCACAACTGTATTTTTTTAATAACCTCTTCTTTTGGTTCTATGGGGTTGGCTTTGTGAGTTATCATCAATTGTTGGGCAGGTTTAGGTCTCGGGCCCCAGGTCCACAGCTCTTTTAAATCCGATTCCTTGAGGCAGATGAGCCTGGGAATCGCCCGGGCTCCACCGGTTAGATAGTTGTCCATAATATCAAGGTTTTCATCCCGGAGCAGAATTTTTAGCTCAATATGGTCTGACAAATCAGCCATTTTGGAGATAATAGGAACATTCTGGGCAGCATCCCCGCACCAGGCCTCACTCAGAAGCACCCAGTATACGGGGGTGGATAGATGCTGAAGGCTATCAATTGTATTGGGTTCCAGCTTTATGGTTCTGTCCAGGCGCTCCATCCGGTGCATATTCAATCTTGTATAGTCTACCAGGGAGGGCGGATCATTGTAACAGGTTGTCTTTCCCTGATTCAGTGATTTCCTGGTCATTTCAAGATACTGCGAATAACTGAAGCCTTTTTTAATTTTTTTTAAAGTGAATGGTTTTGACATGTTTTCCTCTTTTTCTACTTGCATTCTTCCAAAAAACATTCATCATCTGTTTTATCGATTTCAATGGTTATATGATTTATGTTTTGATCTTTTAATAAACGTTTTATATGTTGTTTCATTTTTTTTATACGCTGGTAATCATTGATTTCTTTAAGGACCAGATGCAATGTCAAAATGTTATACAGGCCATCAAGAGTCCACACATGAATGTCGTGTATGGAATCCACTCCTGGTAAACTCAATACCTGCTTTTCGATAAGGTCGATGTCGGTATCGGTGGGAACCCCCTGGAGAAAAACCCGGAAACTGTTTTTCAGGTTTTTAAATATATTGAACAGGATGAAGAGGGTGATGACAACAGACAGAATGGGGTCAATGACCGGCAGTTCGATAAAAATCATAACCACGCTTCCGATCAATACGGCCAGCCAGCCCAGCACATCCTCCCATAGATGCAAGGACACCACTCTTTCATTGATTGAATTCCCCTTTCCCAATCTGAGTGCAGCCATTCCGTTAACTGCAACCCCCAGTAAGGCCAGGATGAACATTCCCTTGGCATCGGCAGGTTCCGGATTGAAAAGCCTGGGAATGGTTTCGTTCAGCACCAAAATAGAACCCACCAGCAGTACCATGGAATTGATAACCGCACCCATCAGGGAGAAACGCTTATAGCCGAAACTGAACAATTTATCTTTTCTCCGGCCTGATAATTTTTGGAAATACCAGGCCAGGCCCAGTGAAAGCGAGTCTCCGAGATCATGCAGGGCATCGGAAAGAATGGCCATGCTGTTGGTCAGGATACCGCCGACAGTCTCCAGAATGATGAAAGCGGAATTTAATATCAATGCTGTTTTGATATTGGCAGTCGGGTGATTATCCTGGTGGGGAGATCCGGATTCTGGTTTCTTCAGGCCGGGCATGTCGTTCAGGGGATGATTACCGAATCCACAAACAATTCATATTCATCATCCTCGTTGAGATCATGAATGCGGACCTTTTCCACTTCCTCGAAGCCCTTGATTTCGAGGATCTCGGATTCAAACAACAGCTTGACTCCGGAAGATATCAATTCGTTTTTCAGCTCGATTCCAAAAGCGTCTTCTTTCTTATTGGTGAGTAAAACCACTCTCGGGGTTTGGGCGGTCAATTTTTTAGCCAGTTGGACAGATTCTACCCCCTGATATGAAATGAGTATCCGTTTATCTTTCAGCGGGGAAAGCTCAGTGACTTGATTGTATACGCCTTTACCCAGGAACTTGCCTTGACCGGGGATTTTCTCAGGCGGCGAGGCCTGCGGTTGCTTCTCGCCGACCGGAGCCTCTTTTTGGTCCAGGAATTTATTTATAGCATCCCGCAGGGCATCGGCAGCCAAGTTGGAGCAATGCATTTTTACCGGAGGCAGGCCATCCAATTCATCGGCAACATCCTGTCGGCTGATTTTCAGGGCTTCCTCCAGGGTTTTCCCCTTGGCCATTTCGGTTATCATGCTGGCCGTGGCAATGGCCGATCCGCAGCCAAAGGTCTTCAGTTTGATATCCTGGATCCGGTTGTCCTTGACCTTTATATACATTTCCATTACGTCTCCGCAAACCGGGTTTCCCACCCGTCCGACCGAAACATCATCGCCTTCCAGGGTGCCGACATTTCGGGGATTACGGAAATGGTCCAGTACTTTTTCCGAGTATTGGGTTGATTTCATGATTGATCCTCCTGTTGATATAGGGGTGATAATTGTCTCAATTTGGCGACGACTCCGGGCAGTTCTTTCAGCAGGGTCTTGATATCTTCTTCTTGATTGAACCGGCCGCAGGTTAGCTCCAGAGAACCGTGTGCCTCTTCATGCAGCAAACCCAGTGAGATCAGGGTATGAGACGGTTCCAGAGTTTTCGAAGAACAGGCTGACCCGGTGGCCACATCAATGCCTTTGTCTTTCAGAGACAGGAGCAGCGCTTCACCTTCTATGCCTTCAAAGCGAAAATGGGCGTTGTTGGGCAGCCGCTTGATCTGGTGGCCGTTCAGATATGACTGGGGAATTTTTTCCAGAACACCCTTGATCAGTCTGTCCCGGAATTTCTTCAGTTTCTCCACTTCCCCGGGCATCTGTTTTTGCATGATGTCCACAGCCTTGGCCATGCCCACGATGGTCGGCATGTTTTCGCTTCCGGAACGCAGGCCATTTTCCTGCCCGCCGCCGATGATGAGGGGATTCAAGCTTACCCCCTTTCTCTTGTACAGGACACCCAGGCCTCTGGGACCGTAAATATCGTTGGAGGAAAGGGTCATCAGGTCGATATGATCCCGCTTGACATGCAGGGGAATCAAACCCTCGGCTGCCACTGCATCGGAATGAAAAACGATGTTTTTCTGCTGGCAGATTTCACCGATTTCCCTGACCGGTTGAATGGTGCCGATTTCATTGTTGGCATGGCCGATGGAAACCAGAATGGTCTTTTCGGTGATTCGTTGCTGCAGTTTGTCGGGATTGACCTGGCCGTACTGGTCAACCGGCACTTTTGAGACCGTGAATCCGTTTCTTTCCAGGAATTTGGCAATATTGTGGATGGATATATGTTCAATTTCGGAGATAATGATATGGTTGCCCTTTTCCCGATTTCGAAGGGCCAAACCGATCAGGGCCTGGTTGTTGGATTCGGTGGCGCCAGAAGTAAAGATGATTTCATCTCTCTCGGCCTGGATGAAATCGGCAATTTTTTGGCGGCATTGGTTCAGGACGCGGGTGGCCTGGTCTCCGGTCATGTGCAGTGATGATGGATTACCGAACTGCTCATGAAAGTAGGGCTGCATGGCTTCGATGACCCGGGGATCGACCGGTTTGGCAGATTGGTAGTCTAAATATACATTCATATTCGGTTTTCTCCCTCAAAACCACATGGTGGCCCCTGAATCAAGGGCCAGATCGTTCAGGGTTCCCATGATCTGGATCCCGGCCGGGCCGAGAATCACCACCAGGAGCTCGGGGAAGATGAAGAAGACCAGAGGGAAGATGAGCTTGATCGAGGCCTTG
>DAOVIP010000513.1 GCA_030671465.1 Candidatus Aminicenantota bacterium
CATCTCCCTTTGATCGCAAAACCAGAGAGATAGTTGATGTCAAAATGGATGCCTGGATATCGGAACGCAATATCCTGAAAGGCCAGCAGGTTTTATTCAAGGTATTGCTGTACACCCGAAATAGAATCGAATCCATCAATCTGGTTTCCAACCAATCCTTTCCGGGATTCTGGCAGGAATGGTTTCCGGTGCCCCGATCTATTGATGGAAAAACAGTGGAGAAGGATGGAAAAACCTATCAATTGTATGAGATTCGCAAGGTGGCGCTTTTTCCCACCAGTTCCGGATCCTTATCCATTCCCTCCCTCACATTCGAGCTGAGTCTGGTGGATCAGACTTTTTCATTCTTCTCATCTCCCAGAAAACTGATAAAGAAATCTCCCGTAATTATCATTAATGTTTCCGAACTTCCTCCCGGGGTCCGGGATTTGCCGGTTGGAGAGTTTAGTTTTAATATTGAATCAACCAAAAGTAACCTGGATATCAATGATATTTTGACCCTGAAAATGAAAATTCAGGGTCAGGGAAACCTTAAAACCCTGATTATACCGGAATTCAAAAGCAGTGAATTCTACAAAACCTATCAGGCCAAAATTTCTCGAAATTACGATTATTCCGGCTCCAGGTTTTCCGGGACTCTGACCGCTGAAATCCCGGTTGCCTTTAAATCCACTGGCCTGATGACCTTGCCCGAACTGGTGTTCAAATCTTACAACCCCTCAATAAAAAAGGTGGTGGCCTTGAACAGCCACCCCATTCAGATCACGGTCACCGGGACCAAAGAAAAAATCGAAACGGCCATGACCATTCCCAGTACGGAAATAATGAAAAAAGGGGAAGATATCGATTTTATAGCCAAAGGCAAGATCAGTAATGAAAATAGGCTGTTTTATCAGCAGGGCATTTTTGCCTTTCTTTTCATACTGCCATTCGGGTTGAATCTGTTGGTTATCCTTAAAAAATCAGTTCTGGATAGAATCTTACTTCAGAACCGTACCCTGAATAAAAAATTGCTGTTGAACACCACGGCAAAACAATTGAAAAATGTGAATGATTATGGAGAGATTCATGTTGTCATTGAAAAGTATCTCCAGAAGAAATCAGGTCTGGGTTTTTCAGAACTGAACCAATACAATATAGAGTCATTTTTTAAAAAACATAAGATTACTGACTATGATATTGAGG
>DAOVIP010000394.1 GCA_030671465.1 Candidatus Aminicenantota bacterium
CGATCGTAAGCGGACAGAACTGGAGCTGAAGCGGAACCAGCAATTTTTAAATGATGTGTTTAACAGCATCCAGGATGGTCTCAGTATCCTTGACACGGATTTGAATATTGTCAGTGTGAACGATATGATGAGAAATTGGTACCCGGACAAAAAACCACTGGAGGGAAAAAAGTGTTATGATGTTTACCAGAATAGAGAGATACCCTGTGAAAACTGTCCCTCTCTTAAATCATTAGAATCTGGTATGATGGAAAAGAAAATCGTACAGGGAATATCCGATTCCGGGGCTCAATGGCTTGAGGTTTTCAGTTATCCGATGAAGGATTATGAATCAGGAAAGCTAATCGGGGTGGTTGAATTTGTCAGGGATATAACCGAACGTAGAATAGCCGAGGAGGCATTACGGGAAAGCGAAGAAAAATATCGCACCATCACAAATCACCTGGACGTGGGAATATTCAGAAGTACTCCCGGAAGCAGGGGAAAATACATTGAGGTCAATCCCGCCATGGTGAATATATTCGGATATAAAGACAGAAAGGAATTTCTCAATGTAGAGCCGATTGAGACATACCAGAATCCGGATGACAGAATAAAATTAAATGATAAGCTCGCAAAAAAAGGGTTTGTGCGAAATTTCGAACTGAAATTAAAGAAAAAGGATGGGACTCCGATTATCTGCCAGGCCACAGCAATAGTCTTTAAGGACCATGAGGGAAAAATTCTCTACTTTGACGGAGTAGTAGATGATGTGACCAGTCAAAAGAGGGCCCAGAAGAGATTAAGGGACTCTTTGAAGGAAAAGGAGATTCTTCTGCAGGAAATTCATCACCGGGTGAAGAATAATCTTATGGTGATTATTGGATTGTTTCACTTCTATACCTCGGATTTAAAAAACAAAAAGGTAGAAAATTTACTTTCTAATATTGAAAATACCATTCATTCTATTGTCCTGATTCATGAACTGCTTTATAAGAGCTCCAACCTGGAGTTGATTGACTTTAAATATTATGTTATGGAATTGATCAGTTATTTGCAGGCCATGCATCATATGGATCCTTCTCTGATAAATTTAGAGATTGACATTGGCAAGGTTTTCCTGAATCTAAAAACAGCTATTCCCTGCGGCATGATTATCAATGAATTGATTTCCAATATTTTAAAGCATGCCTTTCCTCCGGCACTGATTGACCAACGATTAAAAACTGTCAAACCAGGAGAGCAGCCCTGTTATATTCAGGTGCGATTGACTGAAAACAGAAGGATTAAATCCCGGCAGCATTCAAAACCTTCTGAATATACATTGGTCGTCAGGGATAGTGGAGTGGGATTTCCAGGCGATTTTGATAGTAAAAAGTCCAGGTCCCTGGGCCTGGCCCTGGTTAATATGATGGTTAAGCAACTGGATGGAGAAATGGAGATTGATGATAAGGATGGTACCTGTTTTATCATTCATTTTAAGGATCAGCAAGTGTGAATAAAAAAGTGAATAGTGAATAATACAGTGAATAGTGAACAGTGGATAGTGAATAGCAAAGTTGGTAAAATATACTATACACTATTCTCTAAATATGATTCAGTAAATAAACAACTTATTTTTTGCGAGCTTTGGGGGAAAAAATGGCAAAAATAAAAATTATGGTGGTTGAAGATGAAAGTATGGTGATGGAATATATCATCCAAAACCTGCGATTTTTGGGTTATACGGTTGTGGCCAATGCCAACTCCGGTGAAGAAGCGATTGAAAAGGCTGAGAAAAATAAACCCCATTTGATATTGATGGATATCCGCCTCAAGGGAAAAGTGGATGGAATTGAGGCTGCCGGCCATATCCGGAATCGGTTTCACATTCCCACCGTCTATTTAACTTCCTACTCGGATGATAAGACCCTGGCCAGAGCCAAATTAACCGTGCCTCTGGGGTATTTAATGAAACCATTTGAGAGGTCGGAATTAAAGTCTATTATTGAGGTTGCCATATTCAAGCATCGCATGGATCTGAAGCTTCAGGAGAGTGAAAACAAATTCCGTTCAGTTTTTGAGAATTCTCTGGATACTATTTATATTGCTCGAAAGGATGGCAGAATTCAGGACATCAATAAGGTTGCCAGCCGGTTTTTGGGATATTCTATTGAAGAATTATTGAAGCTGAACATCACGCAATTGTTTTCAAAACCAAATGAACGAAGGATATTCCAATCCGCCCTGGAGAAAAAAGGCTATATAAAAGATTTTGAAATATCACTGTCCAAGAAAGATCAAACCCCCATTGTCGGGCTGACATCGGCCACGGTTGCTAAAGATGAAAATGGCAATATCACCGGTTATCATGGAATTATCCGGGATATCACTGAGACGAAAAGGCTTGAAGAACAGTTGCTGCAGGCAGTAAAAATGGGAGCCATCGGTCGCCTGGCCAGCGGCATTGCCCATGATTTC
>DAOVIP010000404.1 GCA_030671465.1 Candidatus Aminicenantota bacterium
GTGGCACTCTTCAAGATACTGGATATCGATGAAAAAGCCAAAGCCCTGAGTCTGGGCCTTGAACAGGAGCCCGAAGTACAGGGCGCCATACTGGTGGTGGAAAACAAGACCGGAGAAATAAAGGCCATGGTGGGTGGCTACTCCTTTGAAAAAAGCAAGTGGAACAATGCCACGCAGGCCCTGCGTCAGACCGGTTCCACCTTCAAACCAATCGTTTACACGGCTGCCCTGGAAAACGGCTACACCCCGGCAACCATCATCGAAGATGAACCCTTTGCCTACTTTGACGAGTGGCAGAACGAGATATGGGAACCGCAGAATGAAGACAAGAGTTTCAAGGGCCCCCTGACCCTGAGGCGGGCCTTCGAATTATCCAGAAATGCCTGTACCGCCCGGATTGTAGAGCAGCTCGGTCCGGAAAAAATCGTCAAATATGGTAGGAAATTCGGGATCACCTCGGATATGAAACCCTATATGGCCATTTCCCTGGGGGTTTTTGAGGTCACTTTAAATGAAATGGTAGCTGCCTATACGGTATTTCCCAATCTGGGGATCCGAGTCAATCCCTACCTGATCAGAGCCATCCGGGATCAGAACAACAACCTCATCGAGGAAAATTTCCCGGACCGCAAACAGGCGCTGGAACAGGACACGGCGTTCCTGATGAATTATCTGCTGCGCGGGGTGGTTAAAAGCGGAACCGGCTGGCGGGCCAAGTGGCTGAAAGCCCCCATCGGCGGTAAAACCGGGACCACCGACGATTATACCGATGCCTGGTTTATCGGTTTCTCCCCGTCTATCACAGTCGGGGTCTGGGTGGGTTTCGATATCAAGAAGACATTGGGTGATCAGGAAACCGGATCCAAGGCCGCCAGTCCCGTATTTGTGAAATTCATGGAAAAATACCTGGAAAAATATGATGAGATCCAGCAGTTCAGGAAACCCTCGGGTGTGATCATGATCGAAATTGATAAATATACCGGCACGTTACTCACACCGGATTGTCTGTATCCTTTTATGGAGTCATTTCTGACCGGCACCGAACCCCTTGAATTCTGTACTGAAGAGGACCGGTCCAGAATTGTCGATTACTATTACACCGACAATGCCATCGAAGACAATTAGTCAGTGGTCGATTTATCTTCCGGGGGCTTCCGGGGTTTCTCTTCCTTGACAACTCTCTTTTTCAAAAAGAAAAAGGCCAGATAAATATTATCCGGCCGGGTCACCCGTATTCTGAAGTACTCATATCCCCTTAATACCCCTTTTTTCAGCCTGTATTTGAACTTCTTATACTTTCCCGTGTAGGGTTTGACAATGGCCATCTCTTCAAACAGAAACTCATTCTTGCGGTTAAAGACTTTAAAATAGGGAACTTCACCCGTGGTGGCCAGAAAAACCCTGTATGTACCTTTTTGATAGTCTTTTTGGGCATGGACAAATGAGTTAGGAAAGTAAATCTTGCCCAGGTTGAGAACCGGTTCCTGGGCGCTTATAAAAAAGGAGACACCAATAATAAAAACGATCAATAGTGAATATTTTTTCATTTGACTCTCCTTGGGATATTATAAGTGATCAAATTTCCAAATGTCAAGTCAAAAATGGATACTCCCCACCTTGGAAAAAGGGAATAGGGATAAATGCTCATGGGCCATGCCCAGCATACCCTGAATGGGCACCCCGTAGGGACAGGCCGCCTCGCAATAACCGGAACACTCCTGGCAGCTATCGGCTTTATTACCGGGGATGGCGGCATAATATTCCATGGCTTCCTTTTCTCGGCCCTGGGTCACAAAATAATGATCATAGCGCATGATGGTATTGACCGGGACCTGCCGTGGGCAAACGGGTTCACAGTGTCCGCAGGCATGGCGACAGTAGAGCTGGCCGCAATGAGCCTGATAGGCGGCCAGCATTTTCCGGTCATTTCCGGTCAAACGCTGTCCGGACAGGCCAACAAATCTTTCCAGGTCTTCGAAATTTCGCATCGAACAACACACGGTATTGACCCGGGGCTCGCTGAGCACAAAACGGACCGCTGCATTGCGAATGTCCTCCGGATTTGACAAATGATACTTGCTGATGAAATCCTCGGCATCCTGGGCTATTTTCTGATATCGTTCCAACCCTTTCATATAGAGTTCATGAACTTTCTTGCCCTCTTTTTTCAACTGCTCAACCCGTGACTTAATTTTATGGTAGGTGTTGACCGGTTTGGTTTTCATCAGGGCGGTTCCGATTTGTTTTTTGTGGCAGACCTCCAGGACCTTCTGCCCGCCATCCATTTTGAGAAAATTGTAGGCCAGCAGCATGAGATCAAAACGCCCGTCTGCAGTAGCCTCCAGGAGCACATTTTCCATGGATTCTTCGGGATCGAGAAACCAGAATGATCCGTGATGGGA
>DAOVIP010000209.1 GCA_030671465.1 Candidatus Aminicenantota bacterium
AAGCGGAACGTTGATATATTTTCAAAACAGGGTAAATACCTCTACCGAAGTTACTTAACCCTGGATCCAGGTTTTACATTTGTTCGAATGGCCATCAGCAATAGAGATATGGTGGTTTTTATTGAAGATTCAGAGGGTGAGAGAAAGCTGGTAAAATACACCTTGAATATTCCGGAACAATATTAATAATTTTTTAAACTCGAATTACAAAATTCCGGTACTACTATTTTTATTTTTTTAAATTCGTTTTAACTTTTTTTCAGGTTAGGTTTTTTTTCTCCTATCTTCAATAATCCTTCTTTTTTTACTGGATCGTCGTTCCTTTTCTATGGGAACCGTGGCTTTTCTTCTCGGTTTTCCTGATCTCCTTACCTTCCCAGACCGTCTCTTCTCTTCTTTCATATGACCTCCTCTATGATATTTCAGATTCAATCATTCTATCCCAGAACACTTTTCTATGTTTTTGAGTACCGATTAAGGTCTGAGTCTAAAGGTGTCCAGTATTGCGTACGGTTTGATTACGAACCAATCGGATTGATTTTAAATCAATAATTCCTTGTCCCAGCCAACGGTTTGAATCTCGATATTCCTGAGGTTGCCGGTACCCAGTTTATAGACTTTGTCAGCAACCTCCAGGCAAATTGGCGGTGGAGAGAGGGGCCACGGTTCGCCTCTCAAGGCTTCTCTTTTGGCAGTGATAATCTTTAAACATACCGCCTCCACTGCCACCGGGTCCGTACCCGCAATCAAACCGTTATAGGCCCACTTGTAGCGCGGATCCGGCTGAGGCCCCTTATCGCATAAGGGATACAGCGCATCCACTAAAACCAACTTGGTTTTACCTTTGACTTCCGGACGATTCCAGATCTCCCCCATCTTGGCACTGTTCTGGTTGTGATAATTCCGGGGAGCTCCGGAATAAAGGATATAATTTTTCAGCACGGTCCCGATCCCGGTCAACCAGTGGGCTTTGAGACCGGGGAGTGATATCAGGGCTGTAATGGATTGGAGATTCACCGACCGGCCCTGGGCATTTCTAATATTCCCTGCCGGAATGCCCGCCGCTA
This sequence comes from Candidatus Aminicenantota bacterium, assembly GCA_030671465.1. Taxonomy (GTDB): domain Bacteria; phylum Acidobacteriota; class Aminicenantia; order UBA2199; family UBA2199; genus CAZOWT01. The sequence continues at coordinate 1,068 of DAOVIP010000209.1, forward strand.
CCAGAGAACTCTTCACCACCTCAATCACCTCATCATGGGTGGGATTCAGATGAGGAGTGGGTACCAGACCAATGACATCTCCGGGGCTGACCAGACTCAGCCAGGCATCTTTGACATTGTTCTTGCCGGTTACCTTGATCAAGGTCTGTTCGAGCATTTTTTCCAGTACGTTCTTATCCACATTCATGGCTTCATCCATGGCTCGCCGGTCCCGAACAATGACAACCGAACTCCTGATCTCCCTGTTCTCGATTCCCTTAAGCCATTCCGGTCCCAGCAAGGTTACCCCAATTGAGGCCCCAACGGTTCCGCGTATAAAATCCCTTCTTGTCACCACACCCTTTTTCTTGGTCATTCAATCCTCCTGCTGATATTTATTCAAATTGACTCCATTCATGATCTCCCGGGCGGATTCCAGATCCGGACACTCAAATACCAAAGCCAAATACCGGTTCTGTAACTTGTATCCCATCCAGCCATCCTCAATTTGATAAAAATTTTTATTCTCATTCTTTAATTCCGGTTGGTTTTCTCTTTTCCTGTCGGGCAGATAGGCTTCAACAAAACCATTCATAGCCATCAGGGCCTGTTGATGATCCGGATAGTTGATGACCAGGAAGTGAAACCGTTTTTGATCATGGTCTTTCCGGGTTTTTTCATAAGCGGCAATGACGGCTTCGGTTAAGTGGTTCAGGTTTAAAATGTTTTCGTGGCTGAGGTAGTAGAATGAATTCAATACCAGATGGGAATAGAAATAGCCAATTCTGTCTCTCCTCAATGTCCAATGGGATCCTAATATCGGTTCAAGTACCCGCAACAGTTTTGGAGGTGAGGGATTGCTGCGATTGGAGGCGATGATTTTTCCCAGCTTCAGGATTACATCCCTGGCCACGGGAGTTTCCTTCATTGCCATGATTCTGACATAAATATTATTTGACCACACCCTCAACAATCCCTTACCATATAACGCATCAGGAAAAGCGATCATGGTTGTTTCGGCTTCCCCACCCCAATCCAGTGATAGTAATCCAAAGGCATCATTCGAATCTTTCATATGGTATAATTCCACCAGAATATCATTACCGCTTTGATCCCGGTATTCATATACCCAAAGGTGATCGAAATGGTATCCCAGGTATAGTTCTCCCGCCCCATTCATGTAATCAAATATATTTTTCGAATCAATACGTTTGGGTGAACCCTCCAGCCTCCATTGTTCAATGGTATCGGGCAGGTTTATTTTGTTGGATTGCATGTTGTTTGACTCTCCTTGCAGAAAGGGAAAAATGAACATCAAAAAAAGGGGGAAAAACAATGGCCATAACCAATGATGTGTTTTCATATTTCCCTGTTTGTTCTTTATGATCATGTTTTACTGAAATAAGATCAGAATGTCAACCATTAAGGTTGAAGATTACCGCACAGAACCTAAAAATGCCAAAAAGTTGACAAATATACTGGGCTCGAATAAAATAACCATGTCGACAAAGTTCAATAAGGCAAAAAAACATAACCAGTGAGATAAAAATGAGACCCATAATTCATAAAAATGCAATTGTTGATCCCGGAGCAAAAATCGGAAAAAACATCTCCATCGGACCCGGAACAGTAGTGGACAATAATGTCGAAATCGGGGATGGCACCCGAATCGATTCCTGTGCGAAAATCGCCAGCGGTGCCCGTATCGGTAAAAATTGTCATATTTTCCATGGCGCAGTTATCGCTGAAATCCCCCAGGACTTAAAATTCCAGGGCGAGGATACCCTGGCTCTAATCGGAGACAGAACCCAGATTCGGGAATTCGCAACCATTCACCGGGGTACGGCCGAGCGAGAAAAAACCGAAATCGGCACTGACTGCCTGCTGATGGCCTACTCCCATGTGGCCCACGATTGCCATATTAAAAATCATGTCATCCTCTCAAATAGTGTCCAGCTCGGCGGGCATGTCACCATTGATAAACGGGCCTATATCGGAGGCATGTCCGGTATCCATCAGTTCACCCATATCGGGGCCCATGTGTTTATCGGAGGCGGCTTTCGCTGTGTGCAGGATGTGCCGCCATACATCCTTGCCGCCGGGGAACCATTGAAATTTACCGGGCTCAATGTGGTCGGTCTGCGCCGCTATGGATTAAGCAATGAGACCATCAACTTGCTGAAAGAGGTATACCGACTGATTTACCGCTCCGAATTCAATATTTCCCAGGCCCTGGAACAGATTAAGTCCGCCTTTGAACCGACTCCTGAAATTCAGGAAGTGGTTGCCTTTATCCAGCAATCAAAGCGCGGTATTATATTTTAGACTGCCATCCCGATCCCATCTCCTCTACTTGACACAAAATCAGTTTTTTGATAATCTAAAGAATAATATAAGGGTCTATAGCTCAACGGCTAGAGCCACCGGCTCATAACCGGTAGGTTCCAGGTTCGAATCCTGGTAGGCCCAAGTATTATACCGATAAAGGAGCCTCATTGAAAGAAGGTCTGGAACTTTTAAATCTACTCCAAAAACATGACGATCATATTATTGAAATCGAAATAACCATCCAGGAAATACCCGTAACCATAAAAAATCTGGAAGCCGATAGAGACAGCGAAAAGCATATTATCGAACAGGTCAAGGTTCAGCGGGAAGAGAATGTAAAAAAGCGGGAACAACTGGAAAAAAACATTTTACTCATCAAAGAGAAGATCCAAAAATACCGGGAGCAGATGAATAAATCCACCACCAATAAAGAATACCAGGGATTCATAACCGAAATAAAATATGAGGAAGACCGAATTTCATCGATTGAAGAGGATATCATTCAGAGGATGCTGGAGTTTGATGAAATCATGGATGAAATCAGAAAACGGGAAAGTGAATTCAACGATATTGCCGTGGAATACAACAACAAAATAAAGGAACTGAACAGCCATCTGGATTACAACAAGTCCAAGGTAAGCCAGGAAACCGAAAACAAGGCTGAGTTGAGAAATAAAATTCCCGTCAATCTTTTGAAAATCTATGACAATCTTTTTCTTAAAAAAGCCGGAAAAGCCATTTCCGTGGTGGAAACAATGTTTTGCGGCATTTGCAATGTCAAAATACGGCCTCAGCTCCTCAATGAAATTATTTCCACCGACAACCTTTTTATCTGTGAAAATTGTGGCAGAATTTTATTTAAACAGATTGAAGACCAGAAAAAAACAGGCAGTTAGATGAATAATTCAACTTCATCTAACCCGAAACCAAATAACCTCCACTTTTCCAGTCAGCCGGTTATGGATCATGAGATCCAGGTTCAACTGGTTGAAATGACCAGAAAAATCAGAATAAATATTATTAAAATAATTGGTGAAGCCGGTTCAGGCCATCCCGGGGGTTCCCTTTCCATTGCGGAGATTCTGGC
>DAOVIP010000199.1 GCA_030671465.1 Candidatus Aminicenantota bacterium
AAAAGAAAAAGAAGAATTGTGCTTTAAATGTCAAACGAAAATTTGACCCCTTCTATTTGTTACATCATTACTTAATGGATATGGGATGGGTGACATTCACCTCTTCTCCGGATATCAGGTCACGGGCAACGATCAGAAAATTGTACTCTCCGATCAGGCTTTTCATAATGGGTATATTCAATAATGATGTATTTTTTATAGAACTGATCACTTTTTCATCACTGCTCAACTCCTGACCGTTGTCATTCAGAATTTTCACTATGACCTTTAGGAGGCCGATATCTTTGTCTTTAAGCTTCTTTTGCTTATAGTCTGATAATCTGAATGATAATATGTTTTCCCGGAATGATACGTCCGTAATCTTGATCTTCCGAACCATTAATCCGTTAACCAGGGCAATGCCCAGGTTATAATTGACCAGCACAAAATAAGGATCATAATCCTCCAAATTTCCCATCTGGATTTCAAATTTATCTGAAGATAAATTAACAGACGATTTGGTTATGACAGCTTTTGCATTTCCCCCCGGGAGCATCACTTTAAATAAATCAACCCTCTGATTTCTGAAATGCTCCGGTATGGCAACCTGATAACAGGTAGTATTATCTTCCACAACAACATCGGTAATACGGGCATCTTCCGAAGACAAAGGTAACTTGAACAGCGAATCCTTGGTCACCATATTGAGGGCCATCAGTTTCTGTTCAAAATCATTCAGGCTCAAATATTTTTTGGTTTTCTCAAGCGTTCTTATGGTGTGTATCATTATTTGCTTCCGTTTTGATTTGACCGTTATTCTGAGCAGCTGGCCATTGCGGTCATCCGGGCTTCTGAAAGCGATTTCATAATAGGCCCGGTGGACATTTTTTATTTCACTGTTTATTTTTTCAGTATCCCCGTATAAATATTTCCCTCCGCTGATAGTTGAAAGGACCTGCAAAAACCCCTCGCCTGATTCAGGGTGACTGCCCCTTCCCCCGGTCGGATTGATAAAAAAAAGAACTGCGCCGCTCTTCAACAGGTATCCGGCCATTCTATTGGCATGCGTATCCCCCCTGATCCAGGCTGCTTTTGAGATTCCTTCACTGAACAAATAGATAAATTTTGTCCCGACCATATTTGATATGGCATAATAAAGAGACTGAAATGATTGAGCAAAATAGGAGCTCTTCTTGGAGAGATATTTCATATGCTCAAAAAGAAAGAACATATACTCTTCATGCTGGTATTTTGAATTCGTACTCTCGGCCTCATTCACCAATGATGATACGCTCCGCTCATTGGACCGGCTGGGAACCTTTTTTTTTATAATGTTGTACAGCCTGGCTTTGTTTTTTGTAGGCCCCCCGAGATAGGCTAATCCCTGAAAAGACTCAATTTTAAAAACGATGAAGCGGGTATTCAACCCGGCATTTTTTACCAGTTTTTCTGCGATGGATTTGGCTCTCATGATTGCAAACGATTTTGAAAGCGCCACATCAAAAACCAGCACAATGATCTTCTCGTTCTCTCCGGCCCTTTTTCTATCAGGCAAACCCGCTTTTTTATCTGAGAAGAAATCCCTTTTCAAAAAGCTGAAATCAATGATTTTTTTATCATTAACGAAAAGTTCAATATCCGATTTTGTTAGATCAGGGACCGAGTTTCCTTTTGAATCCACCGCATAAACCGGAACAATCCACTCTTCTACATGCACCCTCTCTACTATTTTATCCTGAGTAAAAATATAATCACAGCAAAAAAGAGCCATCAACACCACAACCGCGACAATGTAATAATATCGTTTCCTCATAAAACCTCCTTATAATTTAATACGAATATATTTTAAAAAACCGGACCAGGACCATTATTAATTCTACCTCAGTCAAATCAAAAAAGTTAGAAAAATCGGTTATCTTTTATATTACTAATCAAGAACTTTTTTTTACTTTGATCGTTTCAATATAATAACCAAAGAAAAAAATGGAGGACCGCATGAGGACCAATGTTATTTTAGTTTTACTATTGTTGATGATTGTTTTGCCCGCCCTGTCCCGGGTGGTTACCCTGGAAGGCCTCGTGAAGCCGGATTTGATAGTTGTAAAGGGCAATAAATTATATGTGCTTGAAAAAACATCGATTTATATCTATTCGGTAAAAGATTTTCAACTCATTAAGAAATTCGGCAGAGAAGGGGAAGGCCCCCGGGAATTTATGGCCAGGCCCTACGGGGCACCCATGTCCATGAGCTTTGTTGACGGACAGCTGGTGGTGAACAGCAACAACAAACTCTCCTATTTTGACGGGGACGGGATTTTTTTAAATGAAAGAAAGGCCTTTTCCAACCTGGTCCTTTTTCAGGTCAGGGATAATTTTGTAGCCATCGGACCTTCGGTCGATGCCGAGAAGCGGTTCCGGATATCCTACCGTCTGTATTCAAATGATTTAAAGGAGTTGAAAAATCTGTTTCACACCAATATTTCGGTCAATCCTCAGGATTTTATCATAATGCCCATCAGTGCCATCGGACACAATCCCTGCTATAAAGGCAACATTTTCATTGCCGCCAGCAATACCGATTTTGTCATCGATGTTTTTAACCACACCGGAAAAAAGATCAGGCGCATATCCAGGAATTTTGTAAAAGAAAAAATACCGCAAAAATTTAAGGATGAAACCCATTACTGGTTCAAAAACGAATCCATGTATAAACAGTTCTACGATGGCATTAAAGGCTTTATAAAGTTTAAAGACCATTTTCCAGCTATAAGGGATGTTCACCTGGCTGATGAAACCATCTATGTGGTTACCCATAAGCGGAAAAAAAATCTGTGGGAATGTGTTTTACTAGACATGACAGGCCGGGAAAAAAAACGGGTTTTTATCCCGCTTTCCCGGTATGTCCCCTTTACCTATTATCCTCTGCTGTACTCAGTTGAAAACCGAGTGCTCTATTCATTGATAGAGGATGAGGATGAAGAGGTATGGAAGTTGCATATAGTTAATTTATTTTAAATTCAACCCGGAAGAGCCGGCACCTAAAGTAAAGCCCTGTCCCCTAGAGGGGTCGATGGGGATATGGGTCAATGGGAGGATGAGTTAATGGGTGGATGGGTTAAGGACTAGGAAAAGATATAGGTAAAGGTAAAGTAAGAAATTGAAATGTAGGGGCAAACGGCGGTTTGCCCTTTTACTCATTCACGAGTTAGTATCATATTATCGCTGGAAGCCGGTGGCTTAGCTTAAGGTAAAGGCAAAGGGAAAGTAAAATCGCTTCCTTAATTCAGGATGCAAAAAACAAGATCTGATCCTAAAATTGAAATTGAATCCTTTTTTTTTGTTTTTATTTTATTGTATAATATGACCATGTCAATTACAGTGAGGAGAATTACGATGAAAAAATCAGTTTTATTATTTTTTATGATTATTCTCATGATTGGATTTTTATTTCATCCTGCCTGTAAAACAGAAGAAACCTGTGAGTTTAGTATTCTCGGTACATGGAGTGTATCCATAACCTTTATCTTACAGGATTATACTTTTGTTGAGAACCTAACCTTCACCGGGATTGAAACCAGCGGTACGGTGATCGGATGGCAGTATGAACCCGGCCAGACCGGTACTTTTACGGTTACCAACTGTAATTCTGTTCAGTTTGTTTTTAATTATGTATCACTAGAATATGGAAATACCAACATTGTTTTTAATGGTACATTGCATTCAAATAATAACATGAGTGGAACCGGTACCTGGTATGATGATGATTTTGGAGAAATTTATGATCTTTCCTGGACAGCTGTTAAGTTTTAGCAATGTAAAACAAGCAAAACAATCTAAGGAGTCCCGTCATTTTTTTATAGTTTAAATAATTTTAGTTGATTGGAATAAATGTTAGGCAGTTTTAAAAATTCAAGGGACACCATACTTAATTTTTTAGAATAAATTCGAATTGTAAAGCCCTGTCCCCGCAGAGTTTGATGGGAGGATGGGTTATTGTAAAACGTAAAGAGTAAAGTGTAAGGGGTAAGATTAAAGAATTACGGGTTGCTCAATGGTGATTGGGAGCTGAGGACTTGTGGCTGGACGATGAGATAAAGGTAAAGTAAGCTTGAACATTGAACCTTGAACTCCTCGACCTCCGGATTCTTGTTGTCTTCAAGCTGTAAAACACGACCTGATCGCTTTTTATTCCTTATAGATCATTTTGAAAACAAATAAGGTGAGGGCCAGTAAGAATTCGATTATTCCAAAAACAGCCAGCGGTACAATCCTATTCACTATCCCATAAACCACCCAGAGAGACAATCCGGACATCAATATGACGGTCCAGACCGTGGAAATATCCCTGGCCGATCTTGTTCTCCAGGTTTTTATTACCTGTGGAGACAAGGAGACAGCTACCAATAAACCGGCGACATACCCAACAATCTCAATCTTATGCATGTTCTTTTATCTATCCTTTATGATAGAATTCCTTGCTGTTTAATACCACTCATTACTATATCATTTACGGTAAACAAGGGTAAAATAAAACCAACGGCCTGCTATTTTCAGACCGGGAATTTCCTCGATAATGGTGTCAAATACATTATCAACTCTAAAACTGGCTTCAATTTTTTTAAAATACA
>DAOVIP010000311.1 GCA_030671465.1 Candidatus Aminicenantota bacterium
CAGTCAATTGGTTGATTCAACCCAGAGATCCGGATCCCAACCGTATCCAATAAATACACGACCTCCTGTGCTGATCCGGCGTACATGCATTCGCTGGTTTTCAGCACTGCCAAACATATGAACTGCAAAATCAGGGTGATTCGACCAGTTTAATCGGTAAATCCCCTCATTGGGCGGGGCCAGGAGTTTTCCCAGCGGTTGTCCGTTCACGGCATTGAAGATGTGGTAACGGATGTGGGAAGCGGGCAACCAGGCTACCCGGTTATCAGGGGCGGCGCAGGGGCGGCAGCTCTGTCTGCGGGAAATCTTAATGGCCAGAGATCGGTCTTCAACCGGAGTAACATATATATCAGTACCCGTATCATATACCACATATTTTCCGTTTCCCGTGACTTCACACCACCACTTTACATCCCCACCATTATATATGGTTTTTGTAATCGAGGGATCGGATATATTGATCATTATAATATTGCCTTCCTTGGAGGGTCCCACTGCCCAATCGATATCATTTCCCCTCCACCAACTCCAGCGGGTTTCTTTTGTGGTATCCATCAGGCCATTCTTCAGTTCTCTCTTGTTTCCATCGAGATTGCCAATCCATATCCGGTCCCGGTACCGGTAAATGAACTGCTTTCCATCCGGTGCAAAGAAGGGGCGGGGGGTTAGTCCCCTCAATTTCCGTCCCTGGCCCCCTTCCACCTCGATGTGGGGGATGGATTGCTCCCGGCCGGTTTGCAGGTCCAGAACCAGCAGACGTGGAGGCCGGGCATATATGACCCTGCCCCGCCGGTTCTCTGATAGTCTCTTCCATCCTTCAACCATTTCTTTTATCACCACGGTCTCTTGATGGTTACTGGACTGAATCGGAGAAAAAATCAGCAGAAAGAATCCCCAGAGAGCAGCCATTAAAATTAAAAATGAAATCATTCCCTTGGCAAGGGTCACCCACAAACCCGAACTGATTGATCGTTGCTGGTTCATCGGGGCCATTATATCAAAACTCTGAATCACCGTCAATTTCGAATTGACTGGACCCGGGGGTTGTGTTAAAATGTGCAAAATACCCGGAACTTCTAAACCGGGATGGTTGACAAATAAGAATAGATGAGGACAAAATCGGTTGACTTGAAAAAAAAGGCGGTCCTGGTATTGATTTTACTGTTTTCCCTGTTGTTCGGTACCTGTTCCCCCCGAAAAGTGGCCGATTTCAATATTGTTTTGATTGTGATTGATACCCTGAGATCGGATCATCTGTCTTTTTACGGTTATCATCGGGAGACCTCACCTTTTTTGTCCGAATTGGCCGGGCAGTCTATTGTTTTTAAAAACGCATATTCGGCCTCATCCTGGACTTCTCCGGCGACCGCCTCCATATTCACCTCCATGTATCCTTTCCAGCACGGGGTTTTGATGGGATTGCTGGCGGTCATCCGGGCTAGAAGAGATCTGGATATGGAAGTCAAGGTCAATAAAATTCCGGAGGAGATTGAAACCATCACCGAGGTCCTGAAAAGGAATAATTTTAAAACCTACGGGATTTCCGACAATTTAAATATCGGTCAGAAACAGGGATTTACCCAGGGTTTTGATCGCTTCCAGACCTTCAATTACCGGGGGGCTGAGCGGGTAAATGATATTCTAAAAAAATGGAAGGAAGATATCATCCAGGGTGGCCAGTATTTTCTATACCTTCATTACATGGATCCCCATGCGCCCTATCACCATCGCCAGCCGTTTTACCGGCCCCAGCAAGGCAAGAAGAATATTACCATTGAAGCCTATGACAGTGAAATTTATTATGTGGATCAATACATCCGGGAAGCCTTTCAGCTGTTCAACTGGAAGGAAAACACCCTGGTCATTGTTACCTCTGATCATGGGGAGGGATTGTGGGATCATGGTTACATGGGCCACGGATACACACTTTACCGTGAGGAAATTCAGGTGCCGCTTTTGTTTTACTTACCTGAAAACAAAATATTCAAGGAAATCAACTCCAATGTGAGCACCATTGATATTTTGCCCACGGTCAGAGAATTGGCCGGGCTACCGCCCGAGAAAAACGATGTCGGCACCAGCCTGTTTCCCTTGATCGAAAAAACCGAGGAATTACCGGATCAGAGACACCTGTTCTCCTATTTATGGAGGTTGGGCACTCCAGAAAGAGAAGAAATTGAATTTCGATCGGTGGTTTACAAGCGGATGCACTATATTCTGAAATTGCCGAATAGTCGAGAGCTTTATAACCTGAACTCCGATACACAGGAACAGTCAAACCGCTTTGGTTCCCATCAAAAAAGCGGAAGATACCTGGAGCTGAAATTCAGTCAGTTCCTGAAAAAAGCAAAAAAGTACAATCCCAAAACGGTTTTTTATAAATTGAGCCAGGACAAGCTTGAAAAATTAAAATCCCTGGGATATGTCGAATAAACCATTTTACATGCTCCGATGTTTTCGATTGTTTGAATAGATCGATCCCCAAAAAAGTATGATATAATATCCTTTGAATCGAAAAAAGTGGATTGTTTTAATATCGCTCATGTTTTCGGTACTGGTTTTATTCCACTGCGGCCAGCAGCCGGATCCGGGAGAGAACATCAAAGTGGTGGTGATGGGATTTGACGGGGCCAGCTGGGCCACCATTGATCCGCTGATTGATAATGGGAAATTGCCTTTTCTGAAACAATTGAAAGAGGAATGTACCTGGGCGAATTTCAAAACCTTTAAACCCACCAAATCCAATGTCGTATGGACCAGTATTGCCTCCGGAAAAACCATGTTAAAACACGGGATCATGGATTTTGTTTATCTGAAAAAGAAGGGGATCAAGGTTCCCTTTTCCAAATCCAACCGTCTGACTCCCATGATCTGGCAGATTCTGGATCTGTATCAAAAGAGAAGCATTGTGTTGAACTGGTGGGTTTCTCATCCCCCGGACAAAATCAACGGGGTCATGATATCGGATCATTTCAGAAAAATTGCCACCACCAGACCGGAATTTCTGGATGAGTACCGGTCCTCGGTTTATCCGCCTGAATATTTTGATCGGTTAACAAAATTCGGGGACATGAACCGGAAATATCTACAGGTCTTGAAAAAGACCGGCCTTCCTGA
>DAOVIP010000266.1 GCA_030671465.1 Candidatus Aminicenantota bacterium
TGGATTGGTCGATTGAGCGGGAGGTATAAAAGGGAATATTGTTTTCGGTGAAACCCGAGGGTTCTATGATTTTGATTTGCTCCATTTCTTTCAGCCATTTTTCGGATATTTTAGCCTTGGAAATGAATTCATCCCGGGTCAGGATTTCATCTTTCATATTGCCTCCAAACGTACATGTTAAATTGAATCAAACGTGAACGTTAAGGTATATAATAGTATAATTTTTTGGAAAAATCAACTGAAATGTTTGTTTTTTTTATGATATGCCTTAATCTCAGAAACAGCGTCGTTGATTTAAAAAATAAGGAGTTTCAGCCACATGAAAAATCGGATGGCAATCAGGGTGTAAAGGCCGGCAATCAGATCATCCAGCATAATTCCCAGTCCCCGATCGATTTTTTCTACACGCCTGATGGGAAAGGGTTTGAATATGTCAAAAAAACGGAAAATGAAAAAAGCGGCCAAGTAATGTACCCAGGAATGGGGAATGAAAATGAGACACAGCAGCTGTCCGGCAACCTCATCGATTACGCATTCACCGGGATCCTTTTTCCCGAAGTGAACCTCGGCAGCCGAGGCAGCCGGGATTCCCAGCAGGATAATGATCACAAGGGAAGTGACCCCGGTAACCAGCGATTGAATATGGGGATAAATCAGGTAGAGAGTTCCGACGGTGATCAGGGAGGCCCAGGACCCCGGGGCAATCGGTATTCTGCCCACATTGAAAAAGGTTGCCGCGATTATCCAGATTTTTTTCATTGTTTTTCTCCGTATAGAAATTCGTTTTGGGATCCGGTAATTCTGATTTTTATAATCTCATAACGATCTTTAAAGGTCGTTTTTATCCGGGTCAATCCGTCCACTTCCGGTGCCTGGGATCGGATTCGGCCAATAGTGGTATAATTTTCCCAGGGGCCAAAGGGAATGAATTCCTGCACCGTATTGAGGATACGGTGATTGTAGGACTGGATATTCTGATCGGAAATATCCATCAACCGGTTTTTTCGTCTCTCCATAACCCGTGGATCGACCCTGTTTTTAAAGTCAAAGGCGGCGGTATTCTCTTCCGCTGAAAATCCGAAAACGCCGATGCGCTCAATACTGGACTCCCCGGCAAATTCTTCCAGCTGTTGGAAATCCTGTTCACTTTCGCCTGGAAATCCAACAATGAAGGCCGATCTGATAACGGCTTCCGGGTATTGTTTCCGGATACGTTGGATCAATGCCAGGTTTTTCCCGTACCCGCCTCCTCTTTTCATTTTTTTCAGGATACGGGTTGAAACATGTTGAAACGGGAAATCAAAATAGGGTAGTATCGAGGGGTAAGAAAATGACTCCAGTATATGATCATCGACTTCCTCGGGCATTAAATACAGGATCCTGATCCATCTGAAACCAAGGGCGGATAGTTTCTTTATGAGTTGTGGAAGCAGGGATTTTTTTTCGATATCCATGCCGAAATAACTGGTATTCTGGGAAATGATATTTAATTCCTGGAAACCCCGGCCCAGGTAGTTTTCTGCTTCCTCCAGAATGGATTCGATGCTTCTGGACCGGTAGGGTCCTCTGATCCGAGGAATGGCGCAGAAACTGCAGGACATATTACATCCCTCTGATATCTTTATGAAAGTGGTATTGGGTGTGGTGGTGAGGATTCGAGGATCGCTGTCATGGTATAAAAATAATTCACGGTCGGAATAATCCTGTTGTTGTTCTTCAATTATTAAACGGGCTAATTGCCTGAGATCATTGACTCCCCAGATAATATCAGCGGTTTTGAAATGTTTTTTCAAATCCCGGTAATACCTCTGGATCAGGCAGCCAAAAACGGCCACATGCTGGACCTCTCCCTTTTCTTTTCTCTCCAGGGCCATGAGTATTTCGTCAATGCTCTCCTGCTTGGCATCCTGAATGAATCCACACGTATTAATGACCAACCAGTCTGAATCCTCGTAACTGGACACGATTTTGATATTGTTTTTTTCAAGCATCCCGCCCAGAACCTCGGTGTCCACAATATTCTTGAAACATCCCAGGTTGATAAAGGACAGGGTTTTTTGATTTCTTTTCATTTTGGTTCAGTTTAAGCCTGATTGTATCAAATTCTCACTATCCGGGCAATTCCCATTATGGCTGGGGGCCAAAAGCAGCTGGGGAAAATACCGCAAGAATTCGGAAGAGAAACAGCCCGTAGGGGAATCGAACCCCTCTTGCAGGGTTGAAAACCCTGTGTCCTAACCGATAGACGAACGGGCCAAAAGATTGAGCCGTACTGGATTCGAACCAGTGACACCCGGCTTAAAAGGCCAGTGCTCTGCCTACTGAGCTAACGGCCCGATTTGAGTGTTAAATTTATCATATTTTTGTTCAGCTGTCAAATGATAATTTCCCAATTTTAAAGAGAATAAACAGTTGATTTAAAAAAAAAATGATTTATGGTATATTTAATTTTATAAAAAGCAAAAAATCATATAAGGAGAAAAAAATGCAACTTCACCATGAGTTTATCAAAACAGCTAAAAAAAGCGGCAAAAGAATTGCAATAATTGATCGCACTCTGGGCCGAAGGATCTCCTATGCAAGGGCCTTGATCGGGGCATTGATCCTGTCTAAAAAAATTCAAGCTTACCAGGATGGTTTTATCGGGGTCATGATCCCCAATTCGGCCGGCTCAATCCTGACTACCCTGGGAATTGTTTTTGCTGGAAGGGTCCCGGTAATGATTAATTACTCCACCGGCGCAGCTGAAAATTGCGAATATGCACAGCAGAAGTGCGGTTTTAAAACCATTATTACCTCCCGGGCCTTGATGGAGAAAATTGGTTGCCGCCTGATACAGGGCATGGTTTTTATCGAGGATATCATGGCAGGCATTTCCGTCGGAGACAAGCTGAAAGCGGCACTTCAATCAAAGTTGCCCACCAAGATTCTCCTGAAAAATGTCCATCAGGGTGAACCCGATGACAATGTGGTCATTTTGTTTACCAGCGGGAGTGAAAAGGATCCCAAGGCGGTTCAATTAACCCACCGGAATTTTCTGTCCAATATCGAAGCCATTCTGACCAAATTCAAAATCACCCAGGATGACATCATGCTGGGAATTTTACCATTGTTCCACGTATTTGGCCACAATATCAACTTCTGGCTTCCACTGTATTTCGGGCTGGCAGTGGTCACCTATGCCAATCCCCTGGAATATGAGAAGGTGTGCCAGATTATCAAAGAGGAAAAGGTGACCCTCATGCTGGCCACCCCTGTCTTTTTCATGGGCTATCTCAGAAAATCCAAGCCTGGGGATTTTGAGACGGTCTGGCTGGCTGTGGCCGGTGCGGATAAAGTGCCGGAATGGTTGAGAAAGTCATTTATCGAAAAGCACAATCTGGAATTATTTGAAGGTTACGGTACCACTGAAACCAGTCCGGTTATTTCGGTAAACGGTCCGGGAGAAAACAAACCGGGCAGTATTGGCAAGCCCCTTCATAATATTCAGGTTAAAATCACCGATATTGAAACCGGGGAGGTTCTGGGTCCCGAGCAGGAAGGTAAAATCCATGTGAAAGGGGATCTGGTGATGAAGGGCTATTTTGGTGATATTGAAGAA
>DAOVIP010000112.1 GCA_030671465.1 Candidatus Aminicenantota bacterium
AGGAAGCGATTGGTATTGTTACTTTATTTATCAAGGGTTTGATGAAGCTGGTGCCAATATTTTTTGGGGTGGGTGTCATCATTGGGACCATCATGTTGTTTATCGATTCATTTGGGCTCTTCAGCGATGCAAAAATCTCACAGGCCTGGATTTCGGGAAATGCCAATGCAATGTCAATTCTGACAGCCGGTCTCCTGCCTTTTATCGCCTACATCGTTTTCGTGTTGTATTATCTGGTTGTGGATATCGTCCGGGCCATTTTATCCTTACCTGGAAAGATAGACAGGATTTCAAAGAAATAGTTTCATCATACATAATATTCGGCAAACCCTGAATAATGATGTAAAAGGGTTGGGTTGTATTGATTTAGGGTTTTAAAAATTGGACTGGTTATGGAAACCCGTATCAGGTGATTTGCTTTTCCGGAGATGAAGATTCTCAGGTCAAGGTCAGATTACATAGTATGGAATTAAATCTCCGATTGTCACCAATTCCAAGGGAATACTCGTTCCCTGGGGAGTACGACCCGGTGCGTTAAAAGAAGATTTGTATGAATTTTTGTCTCCCAATAGGTTTTAAATTTTTTAAGGAAAAGGTTGATAAATAAAAAAATTATACTATAGTTAGACTGACGGTCGGTCTAGACCGACGTTCGGTCAGGAGGTTGTTTATGGTTCGAGTATCCAAAGAATATGACGAAAGATTAAATGAATTGTTGGATGCTGCCCAGCAGCTTTTTTTCCAAAAGGGATATGAACTCACCTCTGTCAACGATATCATTGAAAAAGTCGGGGTGGCCAAAGGTACTTTTTACCACTATTTTATTTCCAAAGATGATCTGCTGGATAAAATCGTTGACCGCTGGTCCAGGGCCACCTTAGAGCGGGTAAATAAATTAGTGAAAAAACAGGATATCAATGCTCTGGAAAAATTAAACAAATTTTTTGTAACCATACGGGATTATAAGGTTGAGAACCTGGAATTAATGAAAATGCTCATGAAAGTAATGTACAGGGATGAAAACTTAATTATGCGTCACAAAATGATGCAGCAAAGTCTTAAATGGTTAACACCTGAATTTGTTAGAGTCATTAAGCAGGGAATAAAAGAGGGCTGTTTTAATCCTGTTGATGAAGTAGAAACCGCTGAACTGATCTTCTCCATGTCTTTGAGTTTAAATGAATCCACGGTTAAACTGCTCTTGGAGGCAGAAAAAAAACCGGATAACCTGAATAAAATAGAAAAGAGATTAAAGGTTTACGAGCGGTCCGTTGAACGCATTTTAGGAGCTCCGGAGGGATCTCTTTCCGTGGTTGAGAGGCGGATCATAGAGATGTTCTCAAAAGAAATGAACAAATAACCATATAAAAAGGAGGAAACCCATGAAAAAAATAATCATTTCGGTTTTGGTGATAATCGCTTTGATGGTTCCATTATTACCGGGCCAGGAATTGAGCGGAGATGATATTATCAAGAAAGTCAACGAATTATTTAATGTGGAATCCGGATATGCCAAATCCAAGATGATCATTGTGACCACTTCGGGCAGTAAACGGACCTTTATCTATGAATCCTGGCAGAAGAATAAAGGTGAGAAAAATCTGGTTCGTTATCTCGAGCCCCGCCGGGTCAAGGGGCAGGCGGTATTAATGCTCAACAATGCCAATGATATATGGATGTATTTCCCTCGTACCCAGAGGGTTCGCAAGCTGGCTTCCCACGCCAAAAAGCAGAAGATGCAGGGCAGTGATTTTTCCTATGAAGACATGGGCAGCGGAGATAGCTTCCTGGAGGATTTTAACACCAAGAGACTGAAAGATGAGAAACTGGAGGGAAAGGACTGTTATCAACTGGAACTCACCCGAAAACCGGACAGTGATCTTTCCTATTCCAGATTGGTTATGTGGATTATAAAAGAGAATTTTGTTCCTGTCGTTATAGACTATTATGATGAGAAGGATCCCACCCACCTGGAAAAACGATTGGTGGAGAGTGATATTCGAATCATAGACAACATACCTACAGCCATGAAGATAGTGATGTACAATAAGAATGACAATACTCAGACCGTGATGGAATTGCTGGAGGTCAGATACAACATTAAACTGGATGATAGCATGTTTACCGAGCGAGGATTGAAAAAATGAAGAAGTGGGTTATTTTCATGTTATTTTTTCTCTTAAGCTTGGGATTATTAAAAGCCAAAATCGATGTTGATTTGTTTGGCTACTTTGAATCCCAAATTATGGGCGTTAACATCCATAAAGAATTCATTGGCCTTTTTTCCAATAAACTGCGGCTCGATTTAAAATCCGAGATAGCCAACAATATTACCTTTGCCGCCAATTTTAACTGTCTACTCTACCACGGAAAAACCGAATGGAATATTCTTGATTTTTTACCTGATTCTGCAGTCGCTGAAGTCCCTGAAGGCATGGAATCTTATTATTTATTTCCATTTTCAGATCGTTATTACCTGGACAATGCCTATATAAAATTTGCTTTTAAATATTTTGATTTTATAGTGGGTAAGCAACAGATTTCTCTGGGTACGGGGTA
Organism: Candidatus Aminicenantota bacterium; assembly: GCA_030671465.1. GTDB lineage: Bacteria > Acidobacteriota > Aminicenantia > UBA2199 > UBA2199 > CAZOWT01. The sequence continues at coordinate 2,560 of DAOVIP010000112.1, forward strand.
TGTCTGGAATCCTGTAGATATCTTTAATGTGAAAGATTATCTCGATCCAACCTATGAACAACCCGGCCACAATGCCCTGCGAATAGATGTACCTCTGGGTTCTACATTTACACTGACCGCCCTTTATGGGCCGGAGGATACCTGGAGTGCTTCTGCCAAGTTGATACAGATAAAAGGAAGAATCGGGCGTTTTGATTTTGCCTTCATTGCCATTGATAAAAGCTGGCTGTTTCATGATTATGTTGAATTTGATACGGACATAATGAATTTTACTGAATTACCAGAAAAACGACAATTGCTGGGGTTCAGCACCGCTGGTGAACTTTTCGGGATAGGCGTCTGGGTTGAATATGCCTATAATTGGATGGAGGAGACCGATGATTTTTACGAACTGGTCGTGGGTGCCGACTATACGTTTGATTTTCAAACCTATGTGATGGTTGAATACTACCGTAATACTTTAGCAAAAAGCAACTATGAGGATTATACTCTGAATGATTGGTTGCGTTTGATGACCCAGGAACAAAAGGCCATTGCCAGAGATCAGATATATGTTTTGCTGCAACATCCGGTAAGCGATTTAATAAGCCTCGGACTTTCCACCATCTACTGTATTTCCGATAACAGTATGGGTTTAATTCCCGCCTTGAATTACAGCCTTTCGGAGAATGTGGAAATTATGGTCTACTTAAATTTTAACATCGGAAAAGATGGGAAAGCCTATGCCAAAACCATGGGAAGAGGAGGAATGATCCGGGTTCGGGTCTATTTCTAATCTAAAACAGGAGAACAAAAATGAGAGACAAAATACTGAAAAAGCTAGCCAGCTGGCACGCATCACATCCCTGGCGCATGCTGATCATTGTGTCTGTCATCACGGTGATATTGGCTGCTTTTGCCAATCAGCTTACCGTTACAACCCGAACCTCGGACTTGCTTCCGGAGGGAGATCCCAAAGTCGAAGTCTTCAATGAAATACTGGAAGAATTTTTAACCGCAACCAACCTGGTGGTGGTTGTACAGGGCGAAGAAAGCCGGATTAAGGAATGTGCTGACCGGATTGCCCCTTTGCTACTGGAATTAAAAGATTCAACCCATAATGAGGAATATCAATCAGAAGTGAATAAATTACAGCAAAAGATTAACCAATTAAATTCCAGGGCAGGTAATGATACAGAGATTACCAATCTTCAGAAAAAAATAAAAAATCTTGAGAGAAAGATAGATTTAAAATTGTTTCAGCGTATCGATTACAAAACTCCGTTTGATTTTTTGAAAAATCACGCCTTAATGCTGTCCAAGGCCGATGACCTGGAGAATATGAAAGATATGTTCACTGATGCAAATCTGGTCGGTTTGATCACTAACCTGAACAATTCAATGGAAAAGGAATATGTGGGCAAAGAGGAATCCATTTCCACCCGGGAAGAGGAGGAAGGTGCATTCGGATTTCTGGACGGTATTGAAAACCTGATATTTACTTTTCAGAAAGCGGTTAAAGGGGAAAATCTTTCCGAGGAAGAAATCCACCTGGCTGTGGACAAATTACTGATCGGTGAGCCTTATTTTTTATCAAACGATAAAACCGCTTTAGTTCTCAATGCGGTCCCCAATTTTTCTTTAATGGACCGGGGCCTGCTTATGATAGCAGCAGATGAGGCCCAGGTACTGGTCGATGATTTAAAGAAAAATTTCCCGGATTTAAGCATCGGTCTGACCGGACAGATTGCCCGGGAACGTGATGAACAGGTTCATTCAGAGCAAAGTATTGGTTTTACCACTATTATTGCTTTGATTGCTATTTTAATATTTTTGATGATCTCCTTCCGTATGTGGGTGGCTCCATTGTTGGCTATTACCAATTTAATAATCGGGTTAATCTGGGCCATGGGGGTTGCTTTTCTGGTTGTGGGACAGCTGAATATGATGACAGCCATGTTATCGGTACTGTTTTTAGGTCTGGGAATTGATTTTTCCATTCATCTCATATCCACTTTTACCGAAGGACGGGCTCTGGGAGATACCATTCCGGCTGCCATGGAAAGAGCCTTCTTAAAAAGCGGAAAAGGGATTGTAACCGGAGCGCTTACCACTGCCTGTGCATTTCTTACCCTGATTATCAGCCAGGCACGCGGAATGAGGGAGATGGGTATTGTGGCCGGAGCCGGTTTGCTGGCCATTTTATTGGCCACTTTGCTGGCCTTACCGATAATGCTGTATTTTAGAGAAAAAAGAATTGATAGAAGAAAAGAAAAAAAGAAAACAGGTGAAAAGTTTATTCAACGGGATATCTCTTTCCGTTTTCTGGGAAATGTGTGTTCCTGGCTCAGTAAACACTACATCTTCACCATAATTATTTCTTTGATTATTACTGGTCTGCTGGGCTGGCAGGCTCTGGAGATCAAATGGGATCATGATTATCGAAATATGGAGCCCAAAGGATTGGAATCTATTGAGTTGATGGATACCATCATGGACAGATTTGACCTGAGCATGGAATATTCAATGGTGCTGACTGGCTCCATAAGCGAGTCCAACGAGCTGGCAGAAAAATACCGTGAATTGAATACCGTGGCCATTGCCGAAGATATTTCTCTTTTTCTTCCTACTGAAGAACAGCAGAAAAAGAGAATTCCCCATATTAAAGAAATTCGCCGGAAGATCCAGTCATTAAGAATAAGAGAGACCATATCAACAGATGAAATACCCCGGTTAACTCAGGAGATAAACAGATTACAGATGAATATCATGGAAATGCAGGATATGTCCTTTCTGGGTGGTAAGGATAAGGTAGATAACAAATGCAAACGAATTGTGGGTGATCCGGAAGTTCCCGATTCCAGAAATATTATTCGAGATTTGATTCAATTGTTAAATAAAAATAGCTCGAAAACAATAGCAGAATTATCCAGATTACAGCGCATTTTCAGTCCTTATTTTCAGGAATCCATTGTAAAAATGAGTTCCACCGATTCAGTACGTATGGAGAATTTACCCTCTTCCATTCTGGACCGCTATGCCAACAAAACCCGGGATAAATTCCTGGTCACCATTTATCCTTCCGGGAGTCTTTACGATGGTGAATATGTTATCCGTTTCAGTGAAGATGTGAACCGGGTGAGTGAAAAAACCACTGGTATGGGTCCGCTCATGATTGCCATGCTGGATATTTTTGGACGAGATGGGCGCAACGCAGTGCTGTTAACCCTGCTTATTGTTTTTCTACTTTTATGGGTGGATTTCAAAAAAATAAGCTATGCCCTTATAGCCATGATTCCCCTGGCCTTTGGTATCTTCTGGATGGTGGGATTGATGAACCTGACCGGTATACTGCTTTCCGTTACAACGGTGATGGGCTTACCGCTGATTGTGGGTATTGGCATTGACGACGGGGTTCACATCATGCATCGCTGGAGAATCGAGGGAAATGATAAAATTCACACGGTTTTCTCCAGTACCGGAAAAGCCGTTTTACTGACCTCATTAACCACCATGCTGGCCTTTGGATCATTGGTCTTTTCATCCTTCCCGGCCTGGGGACTTTTTGGCGGGGCTCTGTTTCTGGGAGTTGCAGCCTGTTTTTTAACCACCGCCATCATTCTACCGGGAATTTTTGGTGTTATTGAGCGGAAAGAAAAGAAGCAGGGGTAATCTTATTTGAAATGACGGTAAAAATAAAAATTTCCATTATGATCATGGTCATGTGGCTGGGGGTTTTGATCCTGCCGGCAGGGATTGAAGTATCCGGATATTTCGAAAACCGGTTTTACCTGGCCCTGGAACCGGACGTGGAATGGTGTGATATCGGAGAAAAAATCAATCTGGGAGATTACAACCGGCTCCGGCTTATGCTGAAGGCATCTCCTTCTGATAAAGTCAATATCAATATGGCTGTTGACTTTTTTACTTTTTACGGTTTTATTACCAAGCCGCCAGGGACATACAGTCAACCGGAATCAGTGGAAATTGAAAATCTAACCATTAACCTGGACCGGGCTTACGTTAATCTATATTTCAAACATTTTGATATTTCCATCGGGAAACAACGGATAGCGCTGGGTGTCTCCTATCTGTGGGCTCCCCTGGATATCTTCAACCGGGTCAATATTCTGGA
>DAOVIP010000096.1 GCA_030671465.1 Candidatus Aminicenantota bacterium
CAAACGATCAAATTGACACCATTTTCCAGCAAAACCTTTAAAAGAAGGGGAATTATGGTAAAATAGGCTCTTGGAGCTTGTCATGGCAATGAAAAACGATAAAAACGGATACTTAACCTACAAGACCCCGGAAGGGAAAATACGTACTTTTTCCGGAATACAGCCCTCCGGTGAAGTTCACATCGGAAACTACCTTGGAGCCATTTCCAACTGGATAACCTTTCTGGATCAGTATGAATGCTATTTTTGCATTGTCGATCATCATGCAGCCACCCTCACCTATGAGCCAAGAGAAATGCAGAACCGGATTTTCGATGCGGCCATTGCCAACATCGCTGCCGGCCTCGACCCGGAACGCTGTACCATTTTTGTCCAGAGTGAAGTCCCCCAGCACACCGAACTGGCCTGGGTCTTCAATACGGTTACCCCCTTCGGAGACCTCTCCCGAATGACCCAGTTTAAGCAAAAATCCAAGGAACACAGCGATAATATCAATGTGGGACTGTTTACCTATCCAATACTCCAGGCTGCGGACATACTGCTGTACAAGGCCAGTGCCGTTCCGGTTGGAGAAGATCAGGTCCAGCACATCGAACTGGCCCGGGAGATCGCCCGTAAATTTAATTTCCGCTTCGGAGATGTTTTTCCCGAGTGCCAGGCCTATATCACTGAGGCCAAACGGATTATGGGGCTGGATGGAGAAAATAAAATGTCCAAAAGTCTGAGTAATACCATCGGACTTTTGGAACCGCTTCCCGATATCTGGAAAAAACTGGCCCCGGCCATCACCGATCCCAGACGCCAGCGCCGGACTGATCCGGGAATCCCTGAAGACTGCAATGTGTTCACCAGCTACCATCTGCACTTCTCTCCCCGGGCCGATCTCGACTGGGTTCGGGAAGGCTGTACCACTGCCAGCATCGGCTGCCTGGAGTGCAAAAAGAGACTGTTTGAAAACATGGAAAAGGTGCTACAACCCATACAGGAAAGAGCCGATCGATTAAAGTCCTGTCCGCTTGATATACATGATATCCTTTCCGATGGGGCCAGAAAGGCAAAAAATATTGCCCGGGAAGTCATGGAAGAAGTTTATGCTGCCATGGGCCTCAAGCGGAAAAAACCAACCGGGTGACTACATATCATCCAGCACCAACCCTGAAAATGCTTATTGATTCAGCAGCCGTTTCAACCTGGTAATTTCTTTTTCCATCACTTCAAATCCCTTTTCAATCATCCCCCTGGCCTTATGAAAATCAAATATTCTGGCCGAACCCAATGCGGGCCTGATCAGGATATCTGGACTGTTGAGGGCAATGTTTTTTTCAGTAATCTGACGCTGCATTATAAAAACCGAACTTTCGATCACATCAATGATATTGGGACGATCCGGGGTGAGCCAATCCACAATTGGATTTTTTGATAATTGCTTGCGCTTTCTGTATCGCAACTTTTCCTTAGTGAATTCATAACTCAGATCCACACCAATGACAATCTCTGCACCCATTTCCCGTACCGCATCCACAGGCATGGGATTCACTACGCCGCCATCAATCAGATACTGTTTTCCCTTTTTAAAGGGCGTAAATATCCCCGGAATGGCAATACTGGCCCGAATGGCATCAATTACTTTGCCCCGGCCAATCCGAACCTCCTCTCCGGTATCCAGATTGGTGGCCACCACCAGTAAAGAAAGGTTCAACTGATTGAATTTTTTCCGGGTGATCAACTGCTCCAACAATTTGACCAGCTTATTGCCTTTAAAAAGACCGAGGTGGGGAACACCCAGATCAAAATGCCTCACCACATCCGTCCACTTGACTTCCAGCAGGTACTTTTCAAATCGTTCGATGTCACCTGAAGCGAATGCACCTCCCACCACCGAACCAATACTGGTTCCGGCTATATAATCAATCCGTATCCCGGCCAAGGTCAGGGATTTGAGGATACCGATGTGAGCACAGCCACGGGCACCCCCGCCTCCCAGGGCCAACCCCAATTTTTTCATAAATCATAATAATAAAAAAAAAATAAAATTTCAATTGGTCAAGGCAAAATCTTTCAGCCTTCAGCTGATCAGGAAGAATGGCAGATATGATTCACCAGATGGGCAAAATCAGTGATATACCAGACATATCGGTGAGTATTAAGCTTCTCGTATCTGATCTTTTTCAGGAAAGAAAGATTCACCCAGCCGGGATCCGTGTCCGGTTCCGAAAGTCCGATCTCCACCCGATCCTCAAATATCTCCACCTCTTTGAACCGGAATAACCGGGCAACTATCCGAATCAAGGCCACCAGAAAAACTTTTTCAACGCTGATATGACAGGGACCGAATCGATCCACCAGTTCATTCCACAGCTCTACAAGATCTTCAAGGCTGCTGGCTTCCAGTATTTTTTTATAGGTCCGGATTCTTTCAGGTGCATCGGAGATATATTCGGAATCAATGGAATATGAAAAATTGATATTGATCCCGTACTGCCACTCTTTCTCCTCTTCCCCTTTCAATTCTTTGATCAACTGATTTAAAAGCTCCAGGTAATAATCAAATCCCAGCGCCTCAATATGTCCGTGCTGTTTATTTCCCAATAACGAACCCATCCCCCTCAATTTTAAATCAAATTCAGCCAGCTTATAACCGGATCCCAGATCAGCAAAATCCCGGATGGCATTCAACCTAGACCTGGCCCGGTCACTCACCGGCTTATTCCGAACCAGAAAAAAAGCATAGGCCTGCCGGCTGCTCCTTCCAATCCTCCCCCTCAACTGATAGAGCTGGGTCAAACCAAAACGGTCCGCATTCACTACGATCATGGTATTGACATCCGGGATGTCAATTCCGTTTTCAATAATGGTGGTAGAGACCAGAATCCGATACCGTTTCTGAATAAAGGACATCAGGTTATTTTCTATTTGATCACTTCTCATCTTGGAATGGATCAGGGTCATCCTGACTTCGGGAAGCCAGGACTGAAGTTGATCCCTGAATTGATAAATTTTTTCAATATTGTTGTAGACAATGAAAACCAACCCGTCCCGTTCAATCTCATTTAAGACGGCAGACATTATGATCTCCTTTGAAAAATTACCCACGTAGTTCTTTACTGCCAAGCGCCCGATGGGAGGAGACTGGATAACCGATAGATCCTGGAGCCCTGAGAGTGAAAGTGACAGAGTGCGGGGGATGGGTGTTGCCGAAAGGCTCAACACATCGATATCTTCCCGGTTTTTCTTCAACTTTTCTTTTTGAAAAACCCCGAAGCGCTGTTCCTCATCAATGATAACCAATCCCAGATCCCTGAACCGGATATCCCTGGATATCAAGGCGTGGGTACCGATCACCACATCAACCTTACCGGTTTTAAGTTCCTCCAGCACCCGTTTCTTTTCTTGGGTCGATACCATGCGGGACAGGAGTGCAATTCGTACCGGAAAAACCGAAAACCGCTGCCTGAAGGTTTCAAAATGCTGCCAGGCCAGTATGGTGGTCGGACACAGTACGACCACCTGTTTTCCATTCAATATGACCCTGAATGCGGCCCGAATGGCGACCTCGGTCTTCCCGAAACTGACATCACCGCAAACCAAACGATCCATGGGGCTGTCGGCTTCCAGATCATTCATCACATCCTTGATGGCTCTGAATTGATCCCGGGTCTCCAGGTATGAAAATCCTTCCCACAATTTGTTTTCCATGTCATCGGGTTTCGGATAGGAATGACCCTTTATGGATTTTCTCACCGCATAAAGCTCCAGCAGGTCCCGGGCAAAAGTGACTATACTTTTTTTGACCCTGGACTGTTTGGACTCCCAGGTTTTCCCGCCCATTTTATCCAGAGGGGGATGATAGCCTTCAGGGGCAACATATCTGCTCAACACATCCAGTTCATAAACCGGAACGTATAGAAATTCTTTATTCAGATATTCAATCTGCAAGAATTCGGAAATCATACCCCCGAATTGAAGCCGGCGCAGGCCCAAGTATTTTCCGATTCCATGTTTTTTATGAACAACAAAATCGTCTGTTTTGATTTCCTTTAGCAAGCGGTCAATTTTCTCCGCTTCATTTTCCACCCGGATTTCCTTCTGTTCAAAATAAAAATTCTTGAAGGTCAAAAACAGGGTGCGGTTGGCTCTGTTTTCAAAAGAAAAGGGAAGGTTAAAATTCAAATGATGAACATCCCCCCAGAAGTCCACAACGTGTTCCATGATTTTTTTATTTTCCGAACACAGGTAACAGGAATACTCATTTTTTATTTTATCAGCGATCCGGTTTATGTCGTCCTGATTGAATTCCAGAACACTTTTCTTCAGCTTGACCAATTCCGGTTTTTCGAAAATATCATCAAATATTTCATTCAGACTCAGTATGGTTTTTTCATCAGGCTGATAGGTAAAAATGTCTTCTGGCTTCTGTTGTCTTTTTCTGGGGATTCTGGTCAGGACCCGAATTTTGTTGAAATTCTCCAGTAGCATGCCAAACTCACTGTTGAGATGGTCAAAATCAGAGGCCACCAGGCAGTGATTTTTAAGCAGATCGGGAAGGTATTTCATCCGGGTATGATCCCCCCGGAAGTATTGATCCATGGATTGAAAATTCAAAAAATACCGGGCAATCGGTATCTGGATTTGAGAGATTGTTCTGATGGATCTCTGGGTCTGGATATCGAAATACCGGATTGATTTCACTGCTCCCCCCAGAACTTCAATCCGAACCGGATTATCCTCATTTACCGAGAAGATATCCACGATACTTCCCCGCCAGGAGATATCCCCCGGTTGTTCAACAAAATCCCGGGTTTTATAACCCGATTCGATCATAGCGGACAAAAAATCATTTCGGCTGAAACGGTCTTCCAGTTTTACCCATCTGATAAACCGCTCCAACCGGGACTCCTCTTCAATTTTAATGCTGAGGGCAGACAGGGTGGTTACAATGATCCCGCTATTTGACTTCAATAAATTTGAAATTAATCTTAGTTTGTGATCCAGGGCATCGAGATCAACATCGGAATTGACAAATGGATCTTCAAACGGAAGTTTATAGTAGTCAATCGGCACCTCTTTCAGACCCAGCAGTTCCAACCATGAACGAAGCTTTTTTTCTTTGGCTTGAAAATGCTCGTTCTCCCCCACCATCCAGATCAAATGGGACCGGCATTGGTGAAAGATACCGGCAACATACAGCTCAATCAAATTTCTGTCAACATTGTTGATATGTCGAGTTTTTGCGGATTTCAAACCCTGGATAAATTGTGAGCTGAATATCTTATTAATCATCACTGGTGATCATCCAAATCCACCCGGTCATCATCCAACCAGGTGATCAATTGAAATCCAGCAGGTGTCGAAGTACTTTCAGGGCCCTCACCATATTCTCAACCTGATGAACTCGGATGATGGAAGCCCCGTTCAGAATCGAGATAATATTGGCAGTCATTGTTTCCGTTTCCCGGTTTTGGGGGATTTTTTCTCCACTGATTTGCCCCAGAAAGGATTTTCTGGACAAGCCGATAAGAATCGGACATTTGAGTTCAGCGATTTCCCTGAGCCTCCGTATAATTTCAATATTATCCTGGAAGCGCTTTCCAAACCCAATCCCGGGATCCACAATGATTTTGTTTCTGGAGATGCCGCTGGCCATCGCGTAATCAATCCGTTCACTCAGGTGGTTTTTGATCTCAACCACTGCATCCTTGTAACTGGGATTCCTCTGCATATTTTTTGGTGTACCCAGGATATGCATAATGATCACAGGGACACCCAGACTGGCAACAACAGCAACCATATTATCACTGAATCGAAGCCCGGAAATATCGTTCACCAGGTCAGCCCCGGCTTCAGCAACGGCAATACGGGCCACCTCATCCTTACTGGTATCAACTGAAACCAGAATTTCGAATTCTTTTTTCACCCGTTCAATGACCGGAATAATTCGATCTATCTCTTCCCGGCCACTCACTGCCCGGGAACCGGGGCGGGTACTTTCTCCGCCGATGTCAATAATATCAGCACCGGCTTTTACCATCTTTTCCGCATGGTTCAGAGCTTCATCCGTTTTCAAAAACTGGCCGCCATCGGAAAAAGAATCCGGAGTAATATTTAAAATGCCCATGATCAGGGGGATTTTCAAATCAATGGATCGTTCTTTCAAAACCAGTTTCATTTACCAACTTCTCCGATCTTTATTTCTGAATAACAATGCTGTCCCGAATTTAAATCACGGTTAACCGGTCCTCTTTAATCCATCCGGCTATATCAGAAGAAGCGGAAACCTGCAGCCACCCATTGCTCCTATCAATAATCCTCACTTCCAATCCGGGATTTACCTTGAAAAGTACGGTATTGTCTTGACCCGGACCGCTCCTCAGTTGGGTATCATCTCGTATAATAACCGCCGTGTTCTGTGAATTCCGCTTCTGTACCCGGTAGATATGGATCATTGAGGTAAAAATGAACAGGAGCAGAAAAAAGAAGAGACCGTATAAGGCCCACTTGCTTCTTTTCCTTCTGACCAGAATGAACAAAGAAAAATTGAACATGATGATGAATACGATCAACAGATAGGAAATAAAATTCAGGGATATCAAAGACTCAACCTTCAGCACGACCCGTCCTAAGAAATCTATTTCTTTCTCCGGCATTTTATCCTTGAAATTTTTATTCACAATTTGAATATTATTTCCAATGGAGGGCTGAAGGGGTTTGAGCTGTCTGGCCTTCAAATAACAAATCTTAGCTTCTATAAAGCGGTTGAGCTTAAACTGACAATTCCCCATATTATAAAACAATTTCCAGCTAAACAGTGAATTCCCAACTGTACGATACAACTCCAGGGCTTCTGTATAGAGTCCTTTTTCATACAAGTCATTCGCCGAATCAAACCTCTGTTGAAAATCCTCTGCAGACGCAACCATAACCGCCAGTACCAGTATGCCCATAAAAACAACGATGTTCTTCATTTTATGCGTTTATCAATCCTCTTTAATATGGAAATCATTGATCTCACATCTTTTTCAATATTTTTCTGAGATTGCTTTTGAGGTGAAAAACGTGCGGATTCCGATTGTGCTTTGATATGGTTGAAGGCCTC
>DAOVIP010000518.1 GCA_030671465.1 Candidatus Aminicenantota bacterium
AAGATCACCGGGTATTAGCCATGATCACACCCATTTATAATGAGCCGGATTGTTACAATGCCAAATGTCATATCCATCCCAGGGAAAAGCGGGTTCTCGGGGTTCTGGATATTGGAATGTCTCTGGTGGATGTGGATAATGATTATAGTTCCAACCGCAAAATAATCATTTATTTTACCCTGATTGCCATCATGTCAGTTTCGATTATACTGGCTCTATTTATTCACCGATTGGTATCCAAGCCGGTTAAAAAATTGCTTGCTGCCACCAAACAAGTTTCGAGCGGAAATCTGGCCGTTGATACCCAGGTAAATACCCATGATGAGATTGGGTATCTGGCCAATTCATTCAATAAGATGATCGGGGATTTAAGAAAGGCCAACAGAGAAATACAGTCCTGGAATATTGAATTGGAAAAGAAAGTGGAGGAACGGTCCAATAAATTAAGAGTGGCCCGGGAACAGCTGATCCAATCGGAAAAGATGGCTTCACTGGGAGTGTTGGCATCCTCGGTTGCCCATGAGATTAACAATCCATTACAGGGTATCTTAACCTATATTAAATTGATGTTAAAAAAAGCATCCGGTGATGAAGTCAAGGGGAGTAACCTTACCGATTTTAAAAAGTATTTGAACCTGATGGGAAATGAGATTGAGAGGCTGGGTGGTATGGTGAAAAACCTTCTGGTTTTTTCCAGGCAATCGAAACTGGAAATCAGAAAATCGGATGTTAACAGTATCATCAGAAACAGTCTGGTACTGCTGTCAAATAAGATCCGGATCCAGAATATTGAACTGGATTTGAAACTTCAGGATGGGATTCCCAACATATACTGTGACTTCAAACAGATTCAGCAGACCCTTATGGCCTTGCTCATCAATGCCCTGGAAGCCATGCCCAAGGGAGGAAAGATTTTCATTGAAACCAAGAGTGCCCATGGCAAGAAAGTTGAAATCGTGCTGAAAGATAGTGGAGATGGCATTCCCTCCAAAAATCTCAAGTATATTTTTGAGCCGTTTTTTTCCACCAAAGAGGCTGAGAAAGGCACCGGCCTGGGACTAT
>DAOVIP010000302.1 GCA_030671465.1 Candidatus Aminicenantota bacterium
TAATATTGATTTTATGCTAAAATGTTAAATGTCCAAAGCGATATTGGTTTAGATAAGGGTTGAAAATCTTGCCATGGAAATAAAGTTTCAACCATAGAAGGTAAAATGAAAAAAATTAAAATTGCCATTATTGGAATTGGAAACTGCTCGTGTTCCTTGATTCAGGGTTTAAGTTATTATGCCGACAAAAAATCTGAAGAAACCATTGGGTTGATGCACTGGGATATCGGAGGTTACACCCCCGCCGATATCGAGGTGGTGGCTGCCTTTGATATTGATCAGAGAAAAGTGAATCAAAACCTCAACCAGGCCATCTTTGCCAAACCGAATTGCACCAAAGTGTTTTACCGAGATATCCCTGAAACCCCGGTAAAGGTTAAAATGGGACGCATACTTGACGGTCTGGCCACTCACATGAAGGAATACGACCAGGACCGGATTTTCATCCCTTCCCCTGAGCCCGAAGCCAACCGGGAATCCGTGGTCAATGCCCTGAAGGAATCGGGAACCGAGATGGTCTTGAATTACCTCCCGGTTGGATCCGAGCAGGCCACCAAGTTTTATGCCGAATGTGCCCTGGAAGCCAATGCCGCATTCATAAACAATATGCCTGTTTTCATAGCCAGTTCGCCCGAATGGGCCCAAAAATTCGAAAACCGGGGATTGCCCATTATCGGGGATGACATCAAATCTCAAATCGGGGCAACTATCATTCACAGAACCCTGGCAGATTTGTTTGCCAAAAGGGGAGTTAAGCTGGAAAGAACTTATCAATTAAATACAGGCGGAAACACAGATTTTCTCAATATGATCGACCAGTCCAGGTTACGGGACAAGCGAATATCCAAAACCGATGCGGTTAAGTCGGTAGTCAACAGGCCCATTGAAAACCATAACATTCACATCGGTCCCAGTGATTATATTCCCTGGCTGGAAGACAATAAACTGTGTTTCTTGCGCATGGAGGGCAAAGTATTCGGTGACATTCCCATGAATCTGGAACTCAGACTTTCGGTAGAAGACTCACCAAATTCAAGCGGTGTGGTCATTGATGCCATACGCTGCTGCAAACTGGCCCTGGATCGCAAACAGGGAGGGGTACTCCATGCCCCGTCCGCCTTTTTCATGAAACACCCACCCCAGCAGTACCCGGACGATAAAGCCTATCAAATGCTGGAAAATTTCATTGCCGAGAATTCCCAGGAGTAGTCATTGAAATGTGTGATTCTCGCTGCTGGCAAAGGGAGTCGTCTGGCCCATCAAGCTACCAGCAAACCGCTCATACCGGTTGGCGGGGTAGCCTTGATTGAAAGGGCCATTCAGACAGCTCAGGCAGCCGGCTGTGATGATTTTTCAGTGGTGGTGGGCTATGAAGCGGAAAAGGTCATCCAATTCCTGCAGCAGGTGAAAAAAAGAGAAAAGTGCTCGATCTCGACCATTTACAATCCCCACTGGCAGAAAGAGAACGGAGTGTCGGTTTTGGCCGCCCGGCAAGCTGTGAAAGGAAAATTCTTCCTGCTCATGTCCGATCATATTTTTGATCGCCGAATCCTGCAGAACCTGGATCAATTTCCCCTGGATGCAGACGAACTGGTTCTGGCAGTGGATACCCGGGTAACGAATCACCCTAACGTGGATTATGACGATGTCACCAAGGTTTATATCCAGAGCGGTTTTATCACCAATATCGGGAAGACTATTTTAGATTATAATGCCTTCGATACCGGTATTTTTCTTTCAACCCCCTCACTATTCAGGGCCCTGGATATCAGTATGAAAACCGGAGACTATACCCTTTCCGGCGGCATCAGAGTCATGATGAAGAATAAAAAGGCCCGGACCATGGACATCGGGGATCGGCTGTGGATTGATGTTGATGATGATCAGGCCCTGCAAAAGGCTGAAGAAATGATTTCATGGTTACCGGCCAATTAGATGAATAACCACAGACACCTTTCGATTGAACAGACAGAAAAGAACAATAAATTCCACCAGATATTTCAAACCCTGTTCTTCTTCCTGGGGCTGGCTTTCCTGGCCTATCTCATTTACCGGATGGGTTTGGGCACCATATTGCAAAACATATCCCGGGTCGGCCCCTGGTTTACGGTCATATGTGTTCTGGGAGGAATATGGCTTTTTCTTCAGGCCATTGCCTGGCGGGAAATCTTGCGGAGGGATTTTCAGCCGGTGCCGCTATGGTTTCTTTTCAAAGTCAAAATCATCAGCGATGCCATCAATACCATACTGCCCTCGGCCAATCTGGGTGGAGAAACCACTCGCGCCTATTTAACCCGCAGATATCTTTCGCTCAAGGAGAGTCTGGCCGGCATTATTGTGGATAAAACCTACGAACTGGCCGGTAGTATTTTATTCATGATACTGGGTTTTACCCTGGCTTTTGCTGGCTCCATATTCCCCAAATCTCTAATTCTGCCTGCAATTCTGTGTCTGGTAATCATATCAATTGGAATTTTTTTATTCATCGGATTCCAGTTGAGGGGTATCTATAAAATCCTCCTGAGATTCTTCGGTTTCATTCCCCTGATCAATAGATTCCTCCTTTCCAAGGAAACCCAGATCCAAAACCTGGAGCAGTTGCTTAAGAAACTGTACCGGGCTCCCTGGCAACGGGCTTCACTGGTGCTGGGATTGCACTTTGCGGCCCGGATAACGGGTGCTGTCGAAGCCCTGGTGATCTTACGCCTACTAGACATACCGGTGAGCTTCATTGAAGCCCTCTTTATCATAGCCATGGTGGCCGGCATCAATACCATATTTTTTCTGATACCGGGACAGTGGGGGATTGCCGAGGGAGCCCATGTTTTTATTTTGCAGGCAATGGGGTTTCCCCCTGAAATCGGCCTGAGCCTGGGAATCATCAAGCGGATCCGGAAACTGTTCTTTGCCGGGCTGGGATTTTTATTTCTTCTTTTTCAACAATCCCGCCGGCAATGAGCTGCTAATCCCTTCGGAAGCGGATCAGGTTGATCACTTTGACCAGAGTACTCCCGATAAGAATCATCGCTAACAGGATGAGTAACAGGGTCAACTGATTGGCCAAAGACAGGATAAAAACCATAAACAAAACCAGGGCTCTGGATTCTGCAGCCTGACCGGACTTATAATCCTTTTTAAAAAATTTGATCAGATAGTACAGATTGATCTGAAGAAAATACAGAGCCAGACAGAGCAGGCA
>DAOVIP010000263.1 GCA_030671465.1 Candidatus Aminicenantota bacterium
GGAAATGGATTCTGGCAGGTTAATGTCCATATCAAATATAATGAAACATTTACGGTTAATTATGCTTTTGAACCTTTTTCCAGCTCTGAATCTGACGGCAATATTCAATTAAATTATATTCAAGTTGCCGAGGGAGATCATGTATTGCAGGGTGATATTATCGGATATTTGGGTTATGTAAATCCCGGTGCTCATGTTGATTTTCATTTAAGTCAACATGGTGAGAGCATATGTCCGGAAAATTATTTTACTCCCAGTGCTGTTCAGGAGATATACGCCATACTCCATCAGAGCTTTCCCAATGCTAACATGTGTTATGAGTAAAATGCTTGGGGTGCGTGGGGTCAGGTCTTGTATTTTGTATATGCTCAAAAAATTAAAAAAATTCAAGGCCAATAAAAAAGACCGGTTCTATCTTGCCTTTGTTGAAGGAGCGATCAGATTCCCACTGGTAGCCGATCCCGGATCCCAGAAATAAAACGGTTTTTTTGGAAATTTTAAAACCGATATTTCCCCGAAGGCTTAACACATGGAGATCCGGATCTCCGTTTGAGGAGCGGAAAAAGGGTTCCCTGTCGATAAATTGATAACCCAGATCAACATCCAGATGAAAATCGCGCAGGGTAAAACGATGGCCGTGCCGGATACCAAACGATAGTGATGCGGTATTACTATTTTCAAGACCGATCCCGCCCACATGAAGAATGGTGTACACATCATTATTCAAAAGTTTAACTCCGGTATTCAGGGCAATTTTATTTCCGGCCCAGGAGGTCATGCCGATCTTCAGCCCGGGAGCAAAATTAAAAATTCCCACCTGTACTCCTTTATTATTTCTGGCAAAATTAAAAAGGCCGATTTGAACCCCATCCAAATTCCCGGACATATTGAAAATCCCCAGCTGGAGGCCTTTAACATTCGAGCAAATATTAAAAATTGCAGCCTGAATACCTCTCAGGTCTCCACCGGCCACATTCATAATGCCGGCGGTCTGGGCACCGCTTACATCTCCGCGGGTGATATTGAATAAAAAGGCAGCCTGGCTGCCGACAAAATCCCCCTGAGTGAGGTTAAAAATCATTGCCCACTGGGCTCCGCTGAATTTTCCCCCGTTCAAATTAAATATCCCGGCGATCTGTACACCCCGGGCTTCCCGGCCATTGATATTAAACAAACCTGACAATTGTGTCCCAACCATCCGGTTGAGGGAAATTCCGGCAATTCCACTCATCTGCAGGCCTTTTATCTTTTTTTCCACCACCCCTACTCCCATTCCCAGGCTGAATCCCCTGATATAGCCGATATGGCTGTAAAATAATGAAAGATCAATGACTACTGAGTCCAGTCTGGTTCGGTTTACACTCAAGGGGTAAAAAAGGGATAAATTTAAAAAATAATGATGTTGATCAAAATTTTCTGTTGGGAGTATGGGTAGAGAGATCAGCAGAATAACCAAAAATAAAAGAGCCTTTTTTTTCATATCAGCCATTAGTCGTTAAGCCGGTTTTCCCGAAACCAGATTTTAGCATAATTACTTTTCTATAAACAAATACTATTTTTGATAGGTGAAAACCCGGGGATGGTCTTTGGTTTTAACTATATTCTTTTATGGTTTTTATAATCCAGTTCATTTTCCAATTTATTGCTTTTTCGATTTCTCTGGATTTTTTCTTGCCTTTTACAGTTGAGAGGATGGTTTCTCTCATATCAATGAATTGTTTTTTGATTGTTTTAGCATTCCAGGTACCTTCAATAGCCGGTGTATTGATATGATTTTTCTTATCCTCTTCAATGTCTATGACATCATCGATCATCTGCAAGAGGAACGCGGCTTTTCCCAACATATCTTTTTCTCTGCTGTTTCCATTTATGGTCCAGACCAGTAATTGATTGGCGTATAATATGCCAAATTTTCTAAAACATAATCCCTCGGGATCTTTGATGCCATTGCCATTTTTTTCTTCGGCTTCTGCCCATTCAAGCATGGGTCTTAAATCTGCTCCCATCTTTATAAGCTCTTGAGATATATATCGCAGTAACTTCAACTTTCCTTCAACCGGTGAATTGCCGAAAATAACGTCCTTTAATTGTTCCTTCTTATTATGGGTAAAGATATTATCCACTAATTCATCCACCAAAGTCAGAAATGCACCAACAAAAATGATTTTTTTTCTCCTGTTCAATAACCTGGCTCCAAGTTTAATCAATGGCCTATACAATGGTATGAAATTTATCTTCCTTAAAATCAAAACAAAATATGAGCTTGCTGCATAAAAACAACAACTTCCCAATCTGAATTTATTATGAAATTCATCTTTCTCAACCATTTTTTCAAAATACCTGTTCCAGTCCTCAAAGGCGATATCATGAGATATTTTTATTAAAGAGCCATCCATCTCATCTTTTGATTCCAAAATGTGTATTGTCATTGATGGATATATAGGAAAAAAAGGTTTGATTGTCAAGTGTGAAAAAATTAGAGGAGTCAGTTCTTGAATCTTGAATTTGCTTAATAACCATACTCAGTGCAAGGAAGTTCTATGTTCAAGGTTCAACGTTCGAAGTTGGGATTTGGTGGCTTGAAAAAAAAACCGTACTCGGTGCGCAGTAACGTAGAAATAGATTCTTGAGAAAAAACAATCCTTGACAATTTATTTTGGATTTGTGAAAATAAAATTTGGGAAAAGGGGAAGAAGTTCAATTTTAAATTATGAGTTTTGGGTGGTGAGGTAAAAAAAATGGATAGATTATTGCAAAAACTAAAAAAAAGAGGACACGATTTAGTTTCTCTACCTTATAAAAAAATTGAATTCACGAAAAATGAAGAATCCGATAATTTATTAAATGATTTAGAGCGATATCCACATGCATTTGTAATTGGATGTCTAATGGATAGACAAATAAGAGCCAACAGGGCTTGGTTAATCCCATATAAAATAAAAAAAATTTTAAATGGATTCAAAATACAAGATTTATATCAATTGAAACTGAGTGACGTTAGAGAAATATTTAAAAAAAATGCTTTTCATCGATTAAATGAGGATATGGCAAAAATATTTTATTTGGCAATTGAGAAGATTCAACACAAATATAATGGAAATGCATCTGAAATCTGGGAAAATAATCCGAGCAGTGCAACTATAGTAAGAAAATTTCTTGAGTTTCATGGTAGCGGACCAAAAATTTCGACAATGGCTGCAAACACATTATATCGTGATTTTAAAATACCCATGAAAGATTGTTACTCAATTGATATCTCTCCCGATAGGCATGTTGATAGAGTATTCAAACGAATTGGCTTTGCACATAAAAATGATAAACGCGAAACAATAATATATATAGCAAGAGATCTAAATCCCAAATATCCTGGTATATTTGATTTATCATGTTACGAAATTGGCGCTAATTGGTGTAAACCAAAAAATCCAATATGTGGAAATTGTTATTTATTTCAATTATGCCCAAGACATATTTAATTGCATTTATTCTTCAAGAATATACTTTGTAATAGCGTTGTAGGAATATGTCAAAGATCTGTTTAATTTCATTTCAGTATTCTTGGATACCAGGTGCTTTTGGCACTTAGAAGAATTAAGTAGGAAAAAGATGATTGAAAAAGGGATAATGAGAGAATGGATGAACAAAACAAATTCTTGAACAGAAGAA
>DAOVIP010000370.1 GCA_030671465.1 Candidatus Aminicenantota bacterium
GGCATACCCCTTGGATATGGATTTGAGCTTGTTAAAGAAATCATACAGGACTTCGGCAAGGGGAAGTTCATAGGTCAAGTAAATTTTTTGTGAACTGATATATTCCATTTTTTTATGGATACCCCGCCGGTTCTGCAACAGTTTGAGGATGTTACCCAGGTATTCTTCCGGAGTGAGAACAATGGCTTCGATATAGGGTTCTTCGATTTTAGTTAGATTCTGGGCGGGCGGCATCTGGGCGGGGGATTCGATCTCAGAAAGGTTACCGTTGGTTGTCGTAATTCGGTACCGTACCGAGGGCGATGTGGATATGATGGAAATGTCATATTCCCTCTCCAGTCTTTCCTGAACAATTTCCTTGTGCAACAGGCCCAGGAAACCGCAGCGGAACCCGATACCCAGGGCCGGTGAGGTTTCGGGTTCGAATTTGAGGGCGGAGTCATTCAGGGTCAATTTTTCAATGGCCTCGCGTAGATCCTCATGGCTGGAACCCTCGCCGGGGTAAAACCCGGCAAACACCATGGTCTGGGGTTCCTTGAAACCGGGCAGGGGTTCAACCTTATCCTTTTTGGCCAGAGTGATGGTGTCACCGATTTTGACCTCGGAGATGTTTTTGATATTTCCGATTATATATCCGACTTCTCCGGCCGATAGGGTTGACAGGGACCGGGGCCTGGGGGTGAATACGCCCAGCTCGCTGATCTCGTAAACCACCTGGGTGGATAGAAATTTTATCCGATCACCTTTTTTCAATACGCCATCCATGAGACGGACCAGAATAATAACCCCGCGGTAACTGTCAAACCAGGAATCAAATACCAGGGCTCTCAAGGGATTGGAAACATCACCCCGGGGAGGGGGGATCCTGTCAATGATTGTGGGGATTATCTCCGGGATTCCCTGTCCGGTCTTGGCACTGACCTGAAGTGCTTCTTCCCGGCCAATGCCGATGACATTTTCCATCTGGTTCAGGCTTTTATCCAGTTCATGATTGGGTAAATCGATTTTATTCATGATCGGAATAATGGCCAGATCATTTTCCATGGCCAGATAGGTATTGGCCACGGTCTGGGCTTCCACCCCCTGGGTGGCATCAATGACCAGCAGGGCCCCCTCGCAGGCAGCTAGTGATCTGGATACTTCATAGTTGAAGTCGATATGGCCGGGGGTGTCGATCAAATTCAGAATATACTCCCGGTTGTGGTTGTCCCGGTAGTTCAGGCGTACAAAATGAGATTTGATGGTGATGCCCCTTTCCCTTTCCAGGTCCATGGAATCCAGAACCTGATCCTGCATCTCGCGTTTGGAGATGGCATTGGTGATCTCCAGCAACCGATCCGAAAGGGTGGTCTTCCCATGATCAATGTGGGCGATAATTGAAAAATTTCTGATATTGGAAAGGGTGAAACTTGACATCCGGGGTGACCTATTTGATTCCTTTTACGGCATAGGCGGGGGAGGCGAAAAGTATCTGATTGAGTTTGTCCACGTTGGTATTAAAGGTTTGGGCCAGGGCATTATCCGGGGGAATCGTTTCCAGTTTTTCATCGACCAGTTCTGCAGAGTAAAATATGTCCACCTGGGAAAAACCGGAATTTTCCAGAAGATAGCGCATGTACTCGGGGTGGAGAGGCATTTGATGGGTGACATCCAGGAAAAATATCCGGCTCAGGGCAAATAGTGAGAGTGGATTGATGGTTTCCAAAATCACAGGGGTTCGGGGTTTCAATACCCGGAAACATTCCAGGACCACCTCTCTCAGGTACTTAGGCCTGAAATGCTCGATGACCTGGGAAGAGAATATCCCTCCCACAGACTGATCGGGTCTTTGCTTCAATGCAGTGAGGATATCCTGCTGGATACAGTTGAGGCCCTTCTGTCGGGCCCTGGCCAGCATGGATTCCGAAATATCAATCCCCTCGGCCTGTTTACCTTTATTTTGCAAAAGTTCCAGAAATTCTCCACGCCCGCAGCCCAGATCCAGTATGTGATCGGTATGGATGAAATGTTGCAGATAGACCTTCAGATTTTCCTGAATGGTGGCTTCATCACCCCTGAAACGGTGTTCGAAATCAGGGTACTGGAAAGGTGACAATTTTTCCTTTATATCATTAAGCTGTTGCCGTTCAGTCGGATCCAGCCCGGATTCCGCTTTATCAATGATTCCCTGTAGGGATTTCTCCAGATTGACAAAGTTGATCAGCAGGGTCTTGACATTTGAGTATTCAGCTTCCAGTTTTTCGATCTTCCACTGAAGTGATTGATAGACCATGGTGGCATGGTTGTTGGAATATGCATCCCATTCTTTATCCTGGGAAGTCATCCATTCATCCAGGTGACTGACCAGTCCAGAAAGTTTCTCCCGGATTTCCGGTTTCCCCGGTTTGAAAACCCCCCGGCCTTTCAAGAGTCTTGCGATCTCTTCGATTGTATTTTGAAATCTTTTCCGGTGATCTTTTCGCTTTTCGATTAATGCTTCAATTGACCGTTTCATTATCGGAATCTTTTTCTTTGTCTTTATCCTTTTCCCTGGAAATCGACTTCTTGAAGTTTCTGATGCCTTCGCCCAGGCCCCGGCCCAATTCGGGTAATTTTTTTCCGCCGAAGAGAAAAGCAATGATCAGGAATATCAACAGTATTTCCCAAAATCCGAGACTTCCAAACATAATTCACTCCTTAA
>DAOVIP010000161.1 GCA_030671465.1 Candidatus Aminicenantota bacterium
AGAAATCGGTTTAGGAAGCGTGGGGCCGAACCCGGATCGGTAACTCTCACCAGTCCGGATAAACGGAAGCGGAGATTCCGGTTCCGGGGTGCGATTCTCAACTCTGCTAATTCAAGCTGGGCCGGAGTGGCCCGATCCAGTGATTCCAGCAGATCGGCCATGGCAAAAACGAACCGGCGGGGATGGTTCATGAAAAACTGTTTTTCCAGAAACCCGATCCGCTGGATTTTGGTCTGTTTTATAGCTGTGTGTTGACGGAAGAGTGAATCCAGTGATTTTTCAATCTCTCCGAGATCTTTTCGGGAACCGGCTTTAATGGCGGAAACATAGCCGGTCAGCAGGATCATTCCCAGCAACAAGACTCCAAAAAAAATTTTCAATCCGTTGACAGCCCGATCCTGACCCATAAAATATATATATCAGATGCAGTGGATAAAATCAACCGCAACAAGGGACAGGGCTTGACATTTGGCCTGTTCCTTGCCCATCCGGATGAAATCCGGTTTTACTCGATTTTCTTGATGGTAATACTGCCACCCGAAGTTCTCAGGTAAATTTCCGGGCCGCCCCCGTTGATCTGGCCCCTCATTTTCCTCCGGCTGATGTCTCCCTGCAGGGTGACCGGAAAACTGGTCCGTACCCGTCCCCCGCTGGTTTTGGCATCCAGGTTCACTTTCACTCCGGGTTCCAGATACAGGGTGATGGAGCCTCCCGAGGTGGTCAGCCGACAATCCCCTTTGGGTTGCCGGGAGATCAGAGCCCTGATCGAACCTCCGGACGTACTGGCTTTAAGGGTACCCATCACCTCTTCTACCCGGATGGAACCACCCGAGGTATGGGCATCCACATCACCCTCAACCTTACCGATGGTAATGCTGCCTCCCGAGGTTCTGACCTCGGCATCGCCAACACATCCCTTCAATACAATCCTGCCGCCGGATGTCTTGCCGGTTACCGGGCCTTTGATCATGCCAAACTTCAGGCTGCCACCCGATGTCTTTGTCTTTACCTCGCCTTCCAGGTTACTAACCGAGATACTCCCGCCGGAAGTCCTTAAGTCTGCATTGTACCGGGATGGAACCGTAATCACAAAACGGATCTTCAACCGGTTTTTCCTCAACCAGGAAAACCACCTTCTGGAGCGTTTATATTCGGCATCGATGATCACATCATTCCCGTTCTGCCTCATATTGATATCCAGATCCTTCAGTATCCGCTTGGCTTTGCGTTCACTGACTGCTCTGGCCCGGCTGATAACTTCAATCTCTACCCGGTCATCGGAACCCGAGTTAACTTCAATGGAACCGATATCGGTTTCCACAATCAGATTCCCCCCCGGCTTGACCTGAAAAGTCCTGGTTATGGTGGTTCGGGTTCCCTCTCCCTCCAGATAACAGCCGTTGAAAGCCAGCAGTAGAAACAATAATAGGGCCAACCACAGATATTTTGATGACATCGGTTTCATCGAATCCTCCTTCATACTTGGAATACTCTTTAAACGTACGGGAATCGCAAAAAGTTCCACTTTTTTTTGTTAACGGATCGGGGTCGGATTTGGGATGTAGGGGCAAAAGGCGGATTGCCCATTATTCGTTTTTTTTGATGAAATCCTCAAGTTTGCGGGGCAGCCGGTCAATGAACGCTTTGGATACCTTGAACAGATAGGGCAGATTCCGGTTGCGCACCAGCAGCGAATCCCCTGTCAAATCCGATATCCATAATCCGATATCCGTGGATTTTCCGGCCTGGGTTTGCTCTCCGAACTTCAACTCCAGAGAATAGTTAAAGATTTCTTTCCCGGAAGGGTGATCCAGAAATTCCCGGGCTTCGAGGTTTTCCAGGGCCGTGAGCAGATCATTGATCCGGTCCCCATCCAATTCCCCGGAACCCGCCGGTTTTACCCGGATCCAGCGGTGTTCGGGATTCCTTTGAAAATGACAGTCCAGGTCTCTGGTTTTATATATTATCTCTGAGACATCAAAGGCAAAGAAACGGGCAATTTTGGGTTCTCTGAAATCCCTGACCTTTTTATCGAAATGGTCGGTAAACTTTTTGTCTATCTCGCTGATTTCGGAAAAACCCGGGGTGTGGGCAAAAAACCGGTCATCCTGCCTGACTACTTTTAACACACGGGTCTCATTCCCGGTTTTCAATTTCAGCTCCAGAAGGGGCCGGTCAAAACCAAAAGCCTGCAAAGAGGCAGCACTGGCCGGTTTTAAAAAGGCAATGGCCTCCAGCCCGGAGGCAGCGGACAAAATAGTGGACACCACTGTATCAGCGGCCAGGGAAAAAACCGGTTGTTTCAAAAACCAACCGGGTTCCTGCTTTTCCAGAAAAAAGCGGGTTCCCCTGGTTTTGATCTCCAGCTCCCGAGCCAGGGCAGGTTCAAACGTGAATATGGCTTTGTCCCGGAAATCAAACAGTTTTTTATCCAGCTGGTCCCGCTTGTAGGCAGCAATCAACACCACCCGGTTGTCTGAACTCAACTTGGCATAAGAGGTGGAGTCCATCTGGTTCCGAATCCCTATTAGGACAGAAACAGAGGGTTTCAGGTCCCTGTTTTCAAATAACTTCAGCTCTATTTGCGGAACATCCAGCCCGTACTTTTTCAGCTCTGGGGCATTGTTCTCGACCTGCCGGTCATATTTCAGTTGGCAGAAATCATCCAGAATTCCCTGAACCGCCCATTTATCAGCCCGGGATTTCAGCGGAAAATCCAGATCCCATCCATTACCCAGTTTCAAAAAAATAAACTTTTCAGCTCCCCTGATCAATTCAATTTTATCAATCCTTTCCGGTTTCAGATCCAGAAGCCTGCCCTCAATATCCAGCCTCCGGGATTCATGCCGGTCCTGCAACCGGATCAGGACCAGAAGCCCCAGGAGCACGATCACCAGAATGCCAATCTTTTTCAGGTTCACAATTTCCTCCGATACCACCAGATTCCGATCCCGGCCATAAGAACCAGGAGGGGCAGAAACACCAGACAATAGAAAAAAAGCAACTGACTGTCACTTCGGGTCAAGGAAATGGTGCTGGGGGAGGAGGTCCGGGGTGAAATGGCCACCAGGTCCCCCTCCTGGGCCAGCCAGGAGATGATGTTGTTAAACAGGTTGCCATTTGCCGAAAAATAGTAGTATTTATTGCTGACAAAATCAGAATCTCCGCATATCACCACCCGGGTCCGTTCTTTTTTACCAACCTCAACCGCGGCAATCACCTCCAGCGGACCGGACCGGTCCTGGTCGTTTTTCACAATCTTTTCGGTTTTGATCTCGGCCTCATAGTTTCGCTCCCCCCAAGAATTGGGACTGGTGGATGCCACAAACTCGACCGCAATATCTCCGGGAAGGGGAGACACCTGGCTCAAACTGCGGGCCAGGGGATAAAAAGTGGCATAACTGAAATTTTTAGTAATCTCATGGGGGGCATACCGGGCCACCACCGGGATGAAATAGTCACCTCCCATGGCCGATGAAACCGTATCCACAATCACATCATCTTCGATTCGAACCCCCAGCTTCTTCAGCAGGGGCTTCAGTTCCTCCCCCTGACCCGGGTTGATCATGAACAGGACCGGGCCTTTTTTGTTTTCTATATAGTCTTCAATCAGGCTGATTTCGGTATTGAACAGGGGCTGGCGCGGACCTGCCACCACCAGAACTGCGGTATCGTCCGGCAGGCGGGATTCCTGGAACAGAACCAGTTTTTTCACCCGGAAAGATAATTTTTCCAGACCGTCCTTGGCCACAGAAAAACCATTTTCATCTGACTGTTCCGTATCACCTTCACCATGTCCCTGAAGAAAATAAACCACTTTCTTTTTTTCCCGGGTGATCTTGATGATGGCATTGGTCACCGCTTCTTCAGATACCTCCTCGATCCGGGTTTCCCGGCCGGCATATTCAAACACCACGGTTCCATCACGGTTAATTTGATAGGTTTTTACCGCTGAAGGATTTTTATCCGGATCCAGCACTTCCACCACGATCCGGTCAGAATAGTAACCGTAAATTTCCATCAGGGAATCGAAGACATAGGCGGAAGGGTTTTCCCGGGTGAAAAAGGCCTTGATTTGCAATTCCTTTTTCAATCCCCGGATCAGTTTGACCGATTGATCCGACAGGGAATAAATTTGGTCTCGGGAAAAATCAAAGCGCTGGTGAATCCGGGTACCCAGATAATTCACAGCAGCAACAATGGCGATATTCAAGATCACTAAAAAAAGAACATTGCTGACAAAAATAAAATTCATCCGGGAGCTTTTCCCTTTAAAACGCTCCCAATTCATGACCAGATAGACCACCAGGGCCATTACCGCCAATATCACCAGAACCAGTCCCGGGATATGGCCGGTGCCAAAACTCTGGATCAGGGCAAATCCGGAAACGAACATCACCAAGGCCATATAATTCAGGTATTGAGCGATTTTTCTCATCTCTACCTCCACTTCCTGAATTCCGATACCGTATAGGCCAGATACAATCCCGTAAAGGCAAAAGAAAAGTAGTAAACCAGGTCCTTGGTATCCACCACACCCTTCAACAGGTTCTGAAAATGCGAGAAAAAGCTCAGATAAGATAATATTCCCTTCCATTCCGGGCCCGCACCCTCGCCGATCCAGGACAACACCCAGATCAATAAAATGGTTGAAAAGGAAATCACCGCTGCGATCATCTGGTTTTCAGTCAGTGAACTGGCAAGAATTCCAATGGCAATAAAAACCGCCCCGATTAAAAAAAGCCCCAAATAGGAGGTTAACAGCGGGATGATCCGGGGATTGCCATGAAGAAATATGAACAGGGTATGGGTAACGCTCAGCATGAGAATCAGGGCATAGATTATCAGGGCAGCCAGGTATTTTCCCATGATAATGGAGGACATTTTCAGGGGCGAGGTCAGCAACAATTCATCGGTTCTCATCCTCTTCTCATCCGACAGCAGCCTCATGGTCAGGAGGGGGATAAGGAATATTAATATGATGGCTATATTATTGAAATAGGGTTCGAAAACCATTTTATTCAGGTTTAACTGATTGGCATAGTAGGGATTTTGCATCATCCTGGCTGACTGACTGCTGAACCAGGTTACAATATTATAAAAGAAAAACCCGGATATCAGGAGAAAAAATGCACTGAGGATATAGGCCATGGGTGAAAAAAGAAAAATCTTCAATTCTTTTTTGGCCACAATCCATATGGATTTCATGCCTCCCTCCTGCCCGGGTCCGGCCGGGTGCCGTCTCCGGAAATGATATTCATGTATAATCCTTCCAGACCGGCCTTGACTTCCCGGATCCCCAC
>DAOVIP010000042.1 GCA_030671465.1 Candidatus Aminicenantota bacterium
AATAATATCCATTTTTTATATAAGATGGGGATTACCGCTTATAGCATTTATTGGAATGATATTTCAGCTTATCCCTTATCCCAAAAGCTGGAAATTTTTTTTTGCCAAGAATAAGAGTTATGTTTTGGCATTTTTAATCATGGGATATTTACAGTTATCCACCAGCTTTATTCTTGGTTTGGTGGCTGCAGATCCAATTTATATGGGGAGTTATTCATTAGTAATACTTCTTTTGCCGCTGTTACCTTTTAAAGTGAAACATTCCCTTATTTTATTCGGATTATCTTTGGCGATATTTATTATTTTTGGTTCAATTTCAGGTATGAATTTTGACTCTGGTAAAGAGATTTATGGCTTATTCAATCTGATTTCAGCTTTCAGTATAGCACTTGTATCAATATTTATTTTGGATATGATGAGAAAGAACTACTATTTAAGAAGTATTGTAGTTCAGAGAAGGAGAGATGAAAATATTAGACTTTTTTTCGAAAAGCATGGAATTTCCAGTCGTGAGCAAGAGATTTCCAGGTTGATAATAGAGGGAAAGAGCAACAAAGATATAGAGGACAAACTATATATTTCACTAAAAACGGTAAGAAATCATATATACAATATATATCAAAAATTGGATGTTAAAAGCAGGCTACAGTTTGTTAATTTAATTAATAATATAAAAAGTAAACCTTGATTATATATCTGAGAACTAGGTATTAACCAGCAAATATTCTTATCAAGGGAGTTTTCCAATTAGTTTCCAAATCCAACGATGTAAATTATGTGGAAACTTCAAAGCAGCAAACAATTAAAAGATTGTTGATTATGAAGTAAATTTTTAGTAATATGTGGTTCAACAAGATTTGCTGAAAATGATTACTGTAAAAATTTATTTAAAATTGTGTTTAATATTTTTTGTATCTACGCTCTGTTTTGCAGAGGGGGTATCACCGGAATTAACCCAAAAAG
The DNA here is from genome assembly GCA_030671465.1 of Candidatus Aminicenantota bacterium. Lineage (GTDB taxonomy): Bacteria > Acidobacteriota > Aminicenantia > UBA2199 > UBA2199 > CAZOWT01. The sequence continues at coordinate 964 of DAOVIP010000042.1, forward strand.
ATTATGAATATCTACTGAAAAATCGCCTAATCATAAGATATAACGATGTAAAAGAGAGTGCCTGGCCTGAAGTTACCATTTTTAAACTGATTAAAGCCACCCCCATAGAATGTGCTGCGGTATTTTCCTATTACCCGGATCAAACCAATTATTCACCTGATTTGTTAGAATCAAGACCGGTTAAGTATATTACCCCTGCTGATGTTCATGTATATTTTAAATTTAATATGCCCTGGCCGGTCTGCAATACAGTGACGGTTATGGGAAATCGTTTGAGTCGCTTAGTGAACAACGTATATCAGATAGAATGGTATTTTGTTGAATCAGATTCTTCTTACAATAACTATGGAAAGGCCCAGTTTTTTCCCTATAAAAATTATGCTCTGTATAGGTATCAAAGCTATATAAAACCCAAATCATCCATGGCAAAACTGTTTAGAAAACAGATGATCAATAACCTGAAAAAATCCTGTTTAGCCTTTGAGTCTTATATAATGATGTTGAAGGATAACAAACTCCGGCTTATGAAAAAATACCTGACCACTATGGAAAATGTATTTAGAGGTGAATTTGTTTTTAGTATAAAAAACCAGTAAATATCCATATAACTTTTAATCATTTCCTCATCCTTCTCTGTTCTTTTTAATTCAAACAAAAAAAACGACATAGGAAATTCCTTTTTTCATCTCAATTGATTTCTATCTTCTGCATTATAATAATTATATTTCCTTTTAATAAATTGGTAAATTGGGGTCAGGTCTTGAATGCAAAAAACAAGACCTGACCCCGATTGTATAAGGAGCACTTTTCAGTGATCGTCAAATCCATATTTACTTAAGATTTCTCTAATCTGGCCGGGATATACTCCAGATTTACGAGCATTGTATTGAGCCAGCTCCAGATTTTTTTCTATTTCAATTTTTAAGCTATTAATGGTTGTTCTTAGATGCTGGCATTTTGCTGTACTTGAAAGATCAATTACGTTACCAAAAGCATCATATGTGGTTCCCAAACAGGTTGAATTGTATTCAGACTGAAGCTGGTTTATACTTTCTCTGGTTTGCAAACATTGACGAATAACATCTTCAAAAAGCATGACACCTTTTTCCCGTTCCCGATCTACATCACTGACCCATTCTTCGGGCTGAGCTCTTTTTATGATCATGTTTCTCTTGTTTTGCGGTTCAGCCCCAGTCAGCTCATTTTGTTTTATTGGCAAATCATTATCCTTTTCCTGATAGTCAAAGGATAGATTTTGATTGCTTTCAATTTGTTTGGCAGAAGGCGTTTTGGCAGGTGTTGAACTTTTTTTTTCCTTTTCCATATTAACATTTGGTTCGACTTTGTTTTGCCTGTCATTACGGATTATAAATAGTATAGCCGTTAAGGCCAGAATTAAAATCATTATTCCTGTAATGGTCAGATTCTTCTTTTTTTTATGGGAAAAGTAATTGTATCTGTACGGATTAGGATCTGGCATTTTACTTCTTAATCTTTTTTATAACATAATTAAAAAATTAAGTCGTTTTTTCATTGCCTGAGATGAGTAATCAACTTTACTTCAAACAATGGATCAAGGGTCATTAGCTATTTTTCTTATTGTTAACGGTATGTGTTTTTTTTCCGGTGTAATCATATTGCTTTTTGAATCCCTCTATTTCCTCTTTGGTTAACTCCCTCCAGTGACCCGGGGGTAGCGTTTTTAATTTGATATTGCCGATAGCGATTCTTTTCAGTTTTTCAACCGGGTGGCCGGTATATTGAAACAGTTTTCGGATCACATGTTTTTTCCCTTCGATGATGGTAACCTGAACCCAGGAATTATTACCGGGGGTTTTCTTCACCCTTTTTATCTCCAGCGGCCTGATTTTTCTTCCCTCCATAAAAATCCCCTTGGTTTTAAGTTTCAATATACTTTCTTCATTCAGAATACCCTTGATTTTGACCAGGTAACTTTTGGGGATCTTGTTTTTAACCGAAATGATAAATTGGGTAAGATCTCCGTCATTGGTGAGAAGTATTAATCCTTCTGAATTAAAATCCAGCCTTCCGACCGGATATACCCGCTCCTTGATTTTTTTGATATAGTCTTTGAGGGTGAATCTCTTTTGGGGATCGCTGAGTGTTGACATCACCCCAGGGGGTTTATTAAAAATGAAGTACACTTTTTTTTCTACTTTCAACTGCAGTGGCTTATTTCGATAATTGATTTTATCCCGGGTTTTATCAATTAAATAACTCGGATCTCTAATGACCTTTCCGTTTACCTTTAGTTTCCCCTCATTGATCAATTTTCTGATATTTCGCCTGCTGTCAAATCCGGCGGACTGCAGGTATTTTTGTATAGTTAGGGTATTCATGAGAGCAGATGTGAATCGTTATTCATTTTTTTAGTTCTGGATGTTCATCCGTTTCATTAATTCCGATAGGGTGGTGGGTTTCAACCCCAGGCTTTTGGCTGCATTTTTCTGCAGCCAGTCGTGTTTGTCCAGGGCCTCTATAATCAATTGTTTTTTAAATTCATCCACCTGTTCATTGAAATTACTCTTCTTCACTTTTTTGGGTTGGGCATTTTTAATTTCATCGGGAAGGTTTTTAGAAGTCAAAGTGTCTGAATTCGAAAGGATAATGGTTCTTTGAATAGCATTCTCCAATTCCCTGATGTTACCCGGCCAGTTATAATCCATTAAATATTTCAGGAATTTGGAGTCCGGTTTTTTTAGAGTTATTTGGTTTTCCTGAGAATACTTCTCAATAAAATGATCGACCAGCAGGGGGATATCCTCTTTCCTTTCCCTGAGCGGTGGCAAAACAATATTGATGATATTGAGCCGGTAATAAAGATCTTCCCGGAATTCATTCTGCTCGACCGTTTTTTTTAGATCAACATTGGTGGCAGCAATAATTCTGACATCCACTTTCAAAATTTTGTTATATCCCAGCGGCTGAATTTCCTTCTCCTGGATCACCCTTATTATCTTGGCCTGGGTTTCCGGGGTTAAATTGGCAATTTCATCAAAAAAAATTGTTCCGGTATCAGCTTCCTCGAATATTCCCTTTTTATCCGAGTAGGCACCGGTAAAGGCACCTTTCTTGTACCCAAAGAGCATACTTTCAAACAGGGTTTCCGGAATATTACTGGAATTAAAGGAAAAAAAAGGATTGTTGCTGCGGTCTGAATTTTTGTATATGGCTTTGGCAATCAATTCTTTTCCGGTTCCGCTTTCTCCAGAGATCAATACCGTTGAGTTGGCTTTGGCCACATTTTCAACAATGGAAAGGGTTTTCATCAGTGGCTTGCTTTTTCCGATTATATTTTCAAAGGAGAAGCGCTCGTTCAATACCTTTTTCAGTTGAATGTTTTCTTTGTGGATGTTTTTTTCCTTGATGGCCCGCTCGATTTTCAGTTTTAGTTCCGTATTGTTGAATGGCTTCTGGAGATAATCAACCGCACCCAGCTTCATGGCTTCTATGGCTGATTCAATGGTTCCGTAAGCAGTGAGAAATATTACTTTAATATCCGGGTCTATTTTTTTCAGCTCTTTGAATATTTCAATTCCCGAGGTTCCGGGAATCATCAAATCCAGGATAACCACGTCAATATTGGAGGAATGGTTGGTCTTGGCCTGACTTTTATTCTCCGAAATGGTGAGGTCATAGGGATCATTTTTAAAAATTCTCTGAAAAATATCATGTATGATTTTTTCGTCATCGATTAGATGAATGCGTTTGTTTTTCATAATTTTATGCTCCTGAGCGGGCTGCTTTTCGGAAGTGTAACATTGAACCAGGTGCCTTGGTTCAATTTGCTCTCCACCGTGATATTGCCGTAATGGTCCTTCACGATATTATAGGCAATTGAGAGTCCCAGTCCGGTTCCCTCGCCCGGTTCTTTGGTAGTAAAAAACGGATCAAATATTTTTTTGGTATTTCTGGAATCTATGCCCTTGCCATTGTCATGAATGCTTATTTCAATATTATCTCTGGTTTCATTACCCTTTATGGTTATTTTCCCACGGGAGTGATCAATGGCATCAATGGCGTTGATAAAAAGGTTGATGAACAGTTGTTGCAATCGGTTGGAAAATCCATACAGTTTTATTTTGAAATGATAGTTTTTCTCCAGGATGTTGTTTTTCTTCTTAAGTTTATGTTCGATTAAAGTGATGCTTTCGCTGATAACTTCGTTCATATCAATTTCAATCGGCAGCTCTCCTTTTTGCCTGGAAAAATCCAATAGGGTTCCGACAATCTTATTGGCTCTTTGAACCTGCTCTTGAATTTTTTGAATCAATTCCGGAGTTTCATGATCTCTTGGATTATCCAGAATGAATTGGCAGTATGAGGAAATTCCGGTTAAGGGTGTATTGATTTCATGGGCAATTCCGGCTGATAGAAAACCCAGCGAAGCCATTTTTTCGGTTGCGATCAATTGATTCTGGATATGGATTTTTTCAGTGACATCTTCAAATACCAATATGGTGCCGATAACCTTTCCCATATTGTCCTTCAAGGGTGAGATGTAAATATAAAAAATGAGTTCTTTATCCAGTGTTTTTATTTTGATATTGGTGATGGAGGAAAATCCCTTTTTCTTGGCATAAATTTGTTTCCACAGCTCACTGCCGAATAAGGTATAGGCTTTTTTGTTAATAGCCTTATCCCTGGAAATATTATATTTCAACTCCATGAATACATTCCAGGTCTGGATGATATTCAGTTTTGATAGGACCACAATTCCCAGATTTAAATTTTCGATGATGTTCTCATTGAACTCTTTCAATAAATTTAATTCGGTTAACTGATTTTCAAGTTCACCATACAGAAAGGCGTTTTCCACTGAAAGGGTTAATGTGGAGGAGATGCTGAACAACAGTTCCCAGTCTTCAATCGATAAATAAGTTTTGTCTTTTTTCAAGCTGAAAGCGATTAGGCCGGTTAATTTATCCTGTGTTTTCAAAGGAAGAAACTGGGAATAGTTGTAGGTAGATAATAGATCATGTTCCTTGGGGAATTTTTTCGAAAATTCCTGGGGAGAATAAAACACGATATTATCACTTTCCATCAGTGCTTTTCTGAAACTTTTTGACAGAAGGATCTTGTTCTTCTGGGGAAGCGAATAAAATATGTTCTTTCGGAAATAAATCAGCAGGGCGCTGTCCTTCAAACTAAATCCGTGATTAATGGTATCCAAAAAGTTTTTGGCCAGCAGAGATAGATTCCTTTCCGTGGGCATGGATTTGATCAGGGAACGCAGTTTTTGTTTGAAGTTGTATGATCCTCTGAAAAAAATTCTCGCAAAATATTTTTGTACTGTTCCCTCAATGGGTTTGAACAGCAGGCCTGCGGTCAGAATTGCGGTGATTGACCAGAAAAGTCCCAGTAGTTTGTTTTTCTCGATATTGATCCCCAGGAAAAAGAAGATACCGAAAATGAATAAAAAAATGGACGAAATCGCGACCGTTCTTTTAATGATATTTTCAATATCAGCGAAACGTCTGTTGCTCAGGTAGTATGATGTACTCAGCGGCAGTAGTGCCAGTAGGCCAAGCAAAAAATTGAGTGGGATAGAGGCGTCCAGTTTGTTCACCGGGATGAAAATAATAAAGATCAACATGATGATGATACTGATGGAAATGGCGCCGAGTGCAAAGATATACCGTTTTTGTTTTCTTTTCAGGATGATGGTTGTGTTGGAGATAATAAAGAGAATAAAGGACAGGATCATGTAAATGGAAAAATAGGTTGATGAAAAATTCTTGAAATGATCAGCAGTGAGGGTGATGAGCTCCGGAATTGGATGTATCAAATTATTGATTATAAAAAAAAGATAAAAAACAAGAATGGTAATCGGAGCAATATAGATGAGCAGCTTGAGGAATTTGGGTCTTATTTTTTTCTGGAGCCGGGTTCTCAGGGGGAAGAGTGTAGAAAAATGAAGTAAGAGGGCCGGAAAAAAGAGAAAAGCGATACGGTCAAGAAACAAAAAAATGAAATCAGTAGTGCTATAATACCCGGTGGGAGAAAAGATTAAAAAACCGGCAAATGATAAGTTCAAGAGAAAGAATAATATCGGAGAATGAAAATCCAGTATTTGTATGAGATTGGCATTCAGAATGTTGAGGGTCAATAGTATGGATATAATTCCGGCAAACACCAGTATATAATAGGATAGGGGGGTATATTTATTCGCAATCTCAATGCCTACGTTTTTGAGTAACCCAGCTCTTTCAATTTCGTAGCGGCAATATTTTTGTTTCTGAATGATTCTGAATAAATCGATTTTGCTGGAAACCACATATTTATTGATGGTAAGAAGTATATCCCCGGGTTTGATCAGGCTTTCTCGCGGGGAATCCACGCATTCAAGACCGGTGCTGGATTCTCTCCAGAGGATATTGTCTGTGGGAGCATTCCATTTTAATTTCTGAAATATATTGGTCAGACAGATGATGACAAATATGAGGTAAATGAAATGCCAGGGATATTTTTTAATCATAAAAATAAATCAGATTCGGTCATTCGAAAGGCCCAGATAATTTTGTTCTTATTGGATAAGGGGGGTAATGTCTTCTGAAACAATTTTCTATAAATGATCTCCTGTTCATATAACAGAGCATCTTCATCATCACCGAACTCATCGGGGTTCTGTTTTTGATTGTCCAGATTTATTTGACTGATGATATCCGGAATATTATCCGGATTTGTTTTGGATGTCGGGCTTGAAACCGGGGCAAAAAGCGAGGTCCAAAAGCTCAGTATGATTACAATGACAAAATATTTCATGATTTAATTATACCAATTGGACAAAAAAATGTCGAATGATACTATGCCCCTGAGTGGGCGGAATTCATATCCTTAACATTCTTATTGTGGGTTAAATTGAAATGCGGTCAATATTTATATATAATTATGTATTGAGGGCTCCGAGCATGTCTGAAACGTATGAATTGAATCGAAAACATATGGTAGAAAGCCAGATTAGAAACCGAGGTGTGAAGGATAAAAGGGTGATTGATGCCCTGCTGAAGATTCCCCGGGATTTGTTTGTTCCTGAAATTGATAAGATTCATAGTCATCATGACGGGCCTCTGTCAATCGGATATGGGCAGACTATCTCCCAGCCCTATATAGTGGCTTATATGACAGAACTGTTAGAACTGGAAGGGGATGAACGGGTATTGGAGATTGGCACCGGTTCTGGTTATCAAACTGCCATTCTGGCCGAAATAGTGAAACAGGTCTTTACCATAGAGGTCATCAAGCATCTGGCCAACAGTGCCGAGAAACTGTTAATCAACCAGCTGGGTTATTCAAACATTCATTTTAAAATCGATAATGGTAGAGAAGGCTGGACCCAATATGCCCCTTTTGATAGAATTATCATAACCGCAGCTTCCCGTGCTTTCCCAGAAGCCTTGTTTTTTCAACTGACAGAAAACGGGATAGCGGTTGCTCCGGTAGGAAATTTTTTTCAACAATTGGTACAATACAAAAAAAAGGATGGGCAAATAAGGGAAAAGATCTTAATCGGGGTTTCTTTTGTTCCATTGATATGAAAAGTAAGTTTTGGGTTTTAATTCTACTTGGAAGCCTATTGTATTCACAGGCCAGGTTCATTCCTCTCTATATTGGATCAGCAAAATTTTTGGTTGAAGTGGCCGATACCCGTGAGTTAAGAATCAAGGGCTTGATGTTCAGAAAGGCCATTGCGGATGATTACGGGATGTTGCTGGTTTTTGATAAGCAAGAGATTCAGGGAATTTGGATGAAAAATATGCTGGTTCGTCTCGATATCATTTTTTTAAATGGAGAGAAACAAATAATTGAAATATTTAACAATGTTCCCCCCTGTCAAGGTGATCCGTGTGATAGTTATATTTCCAAACTGCCGGCCAAATATGTCCTCGAAATAAGGGCCAATCGCTGCAAAGAACTGGATGTAAAGATAGGGGATACCATTTTTTTTGTTGAATAGCAAAGCAGGCAATAACTTTCTTTAGAAAACGTAACTGATCCCGATTCCGGCTCCATCCTGATGAAGAGACGGAAGTATATTCCAGTGGCGGCTCCTTCTTTTCACCACAAACCTCCCGATGGCATATCCCACCACAGCCCCGAGGAATACATCCGAGATCCAGTGCAAATCCTCGGTTATGGTGGCCATACCACCGAGTGTTGCCAGTGAATAACAGATAATTGGGATGAAAGGGGTTTTATTGTATTGATGGGCAATCACTGTGGCCAGGGACCAGATGGTTACCGTATGTCCTGAAAAAAAAGCATCGTATTTTGCCCACTGTCCGGGTTCATATCGCTTAAGGAAACCGGATAGTCCATACCACTCATCCTTACCTTCATCCCAGGATGGTCGTTGCCTGCCGGTCAGGTGTTTTACGGCTTGAACAACAACAAATGAATGTAGCATGGCTTGAATGGCCAGTGAACCGGTTTCAACCATTTTTTTATCCTTGAACAACCAGCCCCCGGCCAGAAATAATCCGGCAATTGGAAAAGGATATCCCTCACACAAACCGGAAAAGATGGAGCTTGCATTGTCTATCCATTCATGTTCATTTTGATAATCTTTTATGTTTTTATAGATGGCCTCATCATTGGCAATTAATATGCCGGTAACCAGGGCCACGCTTCCCCATACCAGCCACTGGGTGCCTTTTACCCGGAAG
>DAOVIP010000482.1 GCA_030671465.1 Candidatus Aminicenantota bacterium
GATTTTCCATAACAGGCCGGCCCGGGATCCGCGCCGGCACTCTCCGGCCCCACCTGCAATACCCCTCCACGGTCAATTTTGGCAATGGACCCCCCCCCCGCACCCACAGTGGCAATGTCAATAAAGGGAATTCGCAGGGGAAGGTTCTCCATATATCCATCCCGAGTCAGCAGCAGCTGCCCGTTTTTTATGATGGAGACATCGGTTGATGTACCTCCCATATCCAGGGTAATGAGGTTTGGGTTCCGGGTCAACCCGGAAAACTTCCTGGCAGCAATCACACCTCCGGCAGGACCAGACATGATGGTTCTGACCGGTTCGTTGATTATTCTTTCGGGTGGTAATACCCCTCCGTTTGACTGCATAACATAAAATCTATTCCGCTCCAGTCTGCTTTTGAGATTGTTGACATATGTGGCAATTATGGGTTTCAGGCTTGAATTCAATATGGTGACCACTGCCCGCTCATATTCACGGTATTCGGGCATGATTTCAGAGCTGGCCGTTACCTGAAAACCGTGATTTCTAAAAATCTCGGCGACCTTGTTTTCATTTTCAGGGTTCTGGTAGGAATGCAGAAAAACAATTCCAATGGCCACAACTCTCTGTTTTTTCATTCTGCTGATGAGTTTGGGAAGACCGGAAGTGACAGCCGGTTTCAGAAGGGTTCCATCGGCCAGGGTTCTCTCTTCAAGGCCGTAACAACGGGAAAGGGGAATGAATTGAAAAGGTTTTTTCACCTGAAATGAAAACAGGCTGGTCCGGTTCTGACGTCCGATAACCAGCAGGTGCTCAAACCCCCGGGTGGCTACAAAAGCGACCCGGGCCATTTTTTTCTGCAAAAAGGCATTGGTGGCTACGGTTGTACCGTGGACCAGTTCAAACGATGATTCCCCTACCGAATCCAGTCCCCTCTGAATGGAATTTGCAGGATTTTCCGGAGTGGAGGGCAGCTTTGAAGTTTTAATATTTTTCCCGTCAAAAAAAACAAAGTCGGTAAAAGTACCTCCGGTATCAACACCAATTCTCAACATTTTCTCCCAATCGGATTATTCAAATTTTTATATTCAGCTTTTTAAATAATTTCAACCCATCTTCACGGGTGTCAAATTCACCATCCAGCTGAAGTTCATACAGTTTCTTCAATATTTCACCCATTTTTTTCCCCGGGGGAACACCCATGTCCAGCAAATCCCGGCCCAGAATCAGCGGTTTTATGGTCTCCTTACTGATATTCAGTTCTTCTTTTTTCCCAAAAAACCATTTGGTAACTCTATCCAGCCGGGTAAAGGCCAGGGGTCTGGATCGCCGGGACTGGCGATCCGAAAAATCAAGCAATGCCAGTAGAAAATCATAGCCATTTAAATCCTTCACGATTCGGGAAATGGCCTTGAAGCCGATTTCCTCTTTGTTTCGGTACAAATCATAGATCCGGTGATGGTTTTTAATCAAATCAAGGATGGTTGCTTTCAGTGGAAAATGGCTCCGGGTTTCAATTTTTAGTTCAGACAAAAACGAATCTGCAATTCTGCCTCCCCTGGAATCATGTGACAGAGAGGTAACGGTCATTCGGTTTCGCTTGAATTCCCACTTGGTGGTGGCCGGCTTGCCAATGTCATGAAGCAGGGCTGCCAGGAGCAGGGCCAGGGTATTTTCCTCATCCAATTTAAACATCCGGCTGACTTTCCGGGCAA
>DAOVIP010000231.1 GCA_030671465.1 Candidatus Aminicenantota bacterium
AACAAAAGGATCCTCTTCCCAGAATTCTTTTGTATTAATTGCATTTCCCAGTTTTTTCATTTCAGTGTATTCCCCATTAACATATTCTGAAACCCACATGTCTCCAGTAGCCAGGTACAAATTTCCATTTGCTGCAATGGTTGGATAACCACGAATTGAAGCTTTAAGGACTTTAAGTTTCCCCCATTCCATATCACTTTTTTCTGAAATCCAAACACGACTTTTTTCCAGGGGTTTTCCTTTACCATCAAATGGTCTTTTTGAAACAACAAACATTTGTTTTCCATCAGGGGAGATATTATATCCTTCAATGACCTGTCCCGAGAAAAAAGCTATTTTGGGTTGGGTCCAGCGACCATTTTTTTCTTTCATTGTGACTATAACCGGAAATGGGGCTCCCCAGAGCTGGTAAAACAATTCTTTCCCATCCGGAGTAAAAACGGCTTTAATTTCACTATGACCGGTACATAGAATTCCAGGCGCAAAGATTTCCGGTATTATCCCCGGTGGTTTCTGGCCCAGGTATGGGCCTTTCAACATAGCCAAATTATATTCGGAATCAAGATTATGACAAATCAATAAAACTGAAAATATTATAAATAAAAAAATAATCAAATGTTTCATTCCCCTACTCCTTTTATTTCAGTTCTTTAGGTTTTAACTCATCTATGATTTTTGCATCTACCCAATAGATCCCGCCATTACTCTCAGGGTTTTCAAGCAATTTAATTTTCATTTGATAGGTAAGAGGAACTTCAGAATATTTTTTAACTTTAATATTATAACTAGTAAAAAAGAAATATTTACCATCCGGGGAAACCGCCGGACAACTTCCCCGCATTTTTATCTTCTCCCCCATATTAATGGCTTTACACCAAGTCCCATCTTCTTTACGAAAACTGATATAAAAATTAGTTACCTCTTTTTGAGCTGAAGGACCCAAAGAGCAGAAGATTAGAAAACTTTCATCTGGAGCTATAAAAGGATCATACTCATCACCACTCCAATTTACAGCATCACTAAGTTTTTGTGGTTTTGTATATTTACCATTTATTAATAGGGAATAATATATTACCCATTCCTCCTTATCACCTTTAGGACTATGATGAAAGTACAAGGTTCCATTTCCAGAAACCGTGGGATGACCTTCGTAACCTTTGGTGTTAACCGGGTAATCCAAGCATCTGGGCTCCGACCACCCGTTTTCTGTTCTGATTACTACCCAGATATCATTGTTATCAGGTGGTTCTCCTTTTCCAGACTTGGGTCTGTAGGAAGTGTAGAATAACTGGTTACCGTCAGGTGATAAATTAAAATCCCATTCCCTGTATCTTCCTGAAAAATGGGCCACCTGAGGTTTTGTCCACTGGTTTTTCCCCATTTTCATAGTAACAATCACATAAATAGGGTATCCTCCCACTACAAAAAAGCACTCTTTCCCATCGGGAGTAAAATTTAAACAGCTCTCATGATGGTTTGTTGATATAACTCCTGGTCCAAATAATTCAGGGTTTAATCCCGGAGGTTTTTGACCCAAGTAAGGGCCTTTTAAAACAGGCCAATCATCATCTGCATTCAGAATAATATAAAACAATGGAATTAAAATTATTAAATAGAAAAAAATCTTCGATTTTTTCATTAATAGCCCCTTTCATCTGAAATTTTTCGGTTTTAAATCTTTAATGATTTTTGCATCCACCCAGTAGATATCATAATTACCGGTTCGGTTACTATTAAAAAAGAGGTATTTACCGTCATTGCTGATGAAAGGTATCCAATCATATTCGTGCGAATTGATGTTTTTGCCAAGGTTGACCGCAGGAATCCAGGAGCCATCCTTTCTGTGAAATGAGACATACATATCGTATCCACCAAAACCGCTGGGTCTACGTGAACAAAAAATCAGATAACTATCATCTGGAGCAATACAGGGATCGATATCGTTGTAGACACTGTTAATGGCTGAACCCGGGTTTTCAACTGTACCGTGTTTTCCATTGATCAAACGGGACATATAGATGTCATCCCTGCCCTTTCCCCCTTTTCTGCCACTGAAAAAATAGAGTGTTCCATCTGGCGATACTGATGGACAAGTGTCGATTGTTTCACTGTTGATGGGTGGCGGTAATTTCTTGGGTTCGGACCAGCCGCTGGTAGTACCTTTAACCTCCCATATATCAATATTTTTTGGGTTGGCAACACCATTATCCCCTCCCCAAAGCGCAAAATATAAAGCCCTCCCCGGTAACAATGGAGCGAGGTTCAGGTACCAGGGTCGGCCTACATAAGGGGATAATCTGGGTTTTGTCCACATCCCTTTCTTTATTTCCATGATATATATGGGTTCATTTTTCCAGTCATCGAAGTCGGGATCGGTACGGCTGAATAGAATCCGGGTACCAGAGTTGAAAAATCCAAACAAACATTCATTTTTTTTTGTAGATAGGATTTTGAGAGCAAAAATCTCCGCCTTCATCCCCGGCGTTTTCTGGCCAAGGTAGGGACCTTTCAGGACTGGAAAATCAGAATTTTTCTTTCCAAAAGGCAACAATTGCAAACAGAGGTTAATCAAACAAAAAACAATTAAAAACAATCCTATCTTACTTTTCTTTTTTATCCACACTTTATTTTCCTTCCTTTAATTGTTTGATGGTTTGCTCCTGCTGCTTGTATATCCTTTTTTCTGCTGGTGTTTTGCGGGGATTCAGTTTCAAGGCAATTTGATAACTCTTTAATGCCAATGGTTTATCCCCTTGCTTCATAGCAGCCTCACCAAGGCTATCGTACACATTCCATGATTTAGGATATTTCTCCACATTATATTTAAACAATTCAATGGCTTCTGCGATCTTTTTCTTATTTAGTAGCCGGTATCCGAGAGTATTGATTAAACTTTCCGGTGGAAGGATTTTGTAGCCGAAGCTTTTCGATAATGTCTTATAATGCTTCTGGATTTCTTTTAAATCTGGATTTATAATTAATTCCAAGGATATTAACCAATCCTTATATAACTCCCTCATCCCGGCATAAAATCCTTTTATGGGTATATGTCCTTCATTCTCAAGCAAATCATGATTCCATCGTATTCCATTTACCAACTTTTCCTTTAAAATCTCCGCAAACCTCTGGTTACCCTTTATTATTTTTTCTGATTCAATTTCGCCAACAGAAAAGTATAAAAATTTATTGGTAAAAGATTTTTTATCCAAGATATTTTGCACTTTTTTTAAATAGTCGTTATCTTCAGGAATCCACAAACTGGGGCTGGTAGCAATAAAGGCATTAAATAATTCCGGTTTGTATAAAAAGGTATGTATAGTAAAAAATCCAGCCAGAGAATGGCCGGTGATAAGCCTGAAAGGTAAGGCTCTGTATTCTTTTTCAATAAAGGGAATCAGTTCGGTTTCCATAAATTTCAGGAACTGGCTGGCTCCTTTATGGGGGGGAGTATTTTTTTTATCATTGGGATCCAGATCTCTTCTGCGGTTGGTGTTGGGAATACCAACAACAATTAAGTGAGGAAGATGGTTTGGAGCAATCATTCTGACGACGCTGACACAATAACGAAAGATATTGCCACCATCCAGGACAAATAAAACAGGATATTCTACCTTTGAATTCTGATAGTTGGCGGGAAGCGAAATTTCCAGAATACGCTCTTCTTCTAGAATTTCTGAATATAATTTTACCCTTTTGCCAATTACGATGTTATTTTCCACAGTCTCTGCAAAATCAACATCCCGTGTAAATATTAACACAAACACTATAAAAGTTATTAACAATCCCTTATAAAATAGTTTTGATTTTTTCAATTTTTCCTCCTTTATTTCAATTCTTCTGGTTTTAATTTTTCGATGATTTTGGCATCTACCCAGTAGATATCCCGGTTTTTCAAAAAGAAGAGATATTTCCGATCAGGTGAGAAGGTGGAACAGATACCACTTAATTCTTTTCCAAGATATCTGGCTTTGGTCCAGGTATTATCATCTTTACGAAAAGTGATATATAAGCCTTTCCCTTCAGGACGGTCGGAATCAAAAATGATATA
>DAOVIP010000411.1 GCA_030671465.1 Candidatus Aminicenantota bacterium
ATATCACCAATAACAACACTACACTGCTGGTTGAAACCGATTTTGCTGCTGATAATTTCGATCAACCCCTGCGGATCCTCAATCCCGGAATCTTTCAGTTCGGAGTCCGGGTGAGTTTCTAATTCGAGCACCAAGCAGAAACTTCTTCATACAACTCAAAACCCCCTGTACCGAACGGTACAGGGGGTTTTTTTTTATTGAAAAAAATGTTTTTTTACTATATGATTTGATTTTCAGCCATGAAGGCTAAACCGTTAAATGGCAAGTGTATCTGAACTGAAGTTATCTCCGGGGACCTATTCCTTAACGGTTGAAAACGATCGGATTAATTTTCAGGTAGGGAAAAAAAGATATTCCATCTATAAAGATTATCTGATGAACCATGACGATGCTCCCATCAATTGTTTTGAAGAGTGTTCCAAAGCAGGAAAGGTTTATCCCTTGAATCAATATCCTTCCAACCGCTTTACCCTGGGGATTCACGCTGAAATTGAAATTGTCGTTCATTTCAATCATGTTCAAATCCTGCGGAATCATTTTATCTGCCCTTGTTAAAAAATTATTGAGAGTTTGACAAAAAAAATTTAAAATGTAATATTAATTATATAAAGGAGGAAATGTATGAAAAAGTTATTATTTCTAATCGTATTATTCGGTTTAATGTTTGTCATGGTTTCCTGTCAGAAAGCTCCGGAAGTGACGGTCACAAAATATTTCCAGGCAATGAAGCATAATGACAAAGGTACAATGTCCTCGATGGCAGTTGAACCCAAGTTTTTGGAGTTCAAATCTTATAAGGTTTTACCGGTCAGTGAACCGATGATAGAGGAATACCAGCTGCCCGCTATGTTGCAGAAGATGGAGGATGCCAAAAAGCAAAGAAAAGAACTGGCCATGTGGGCATCCGAAAAACGGGATGAAGTCGAAGATTTGAAAGACGAACTCAGTGAGACCAGAAGGGCGAGTCGGAAAAGAGAATTAAAGAAGCAAATAGAAGATGCTGAAGTTGTTTTTTACAAAGCAGAACAGGATTTCAAAAATCTGGTAAAGGATATGGGTGAGCTGAAAAAGAAGATTAATTTCGAGCGGAATTTGGTCAATGTCTCAACCGGAATCAAGAAGAGCCCTGAAACCTATTCCGGAAATGTGGAAAGATCAATTGTAAAAGTCAATGTGGTTCTCAATGATGAAAGCGAAAAAGAGTATGTTTTTGTTCTGCTCAAGTATGCTTTTGTGGTCAATGAAAAGGAATTGTCCAGCAGGCTCGTTATTTTAACCATCCAGACCGCTGAAGAATTTGAAAAAGCTTCCCAGATTGCTGCCGAAGAAGTTCCCACCCCGACCGAAGAGGTTTCAGAGGAGGTCCCGGCCGAAGATAAGAATGAGTAACCGGGAGAATCCCAGTAGTAACCCAAACGAATTTATTCTGGTTATTACCACAACCAACAGTTTAAAAGAAGCCAAAAAAATTGCCAAATTGCTGGTGAAGAGGAATTGTGCCGCCTGTGTGTCAATTTCCTCACCGGTATTGTCCGTATACAAATGGCGAGACAAAATTGAAAATGAAGACGAATTCATGTTGATCATCAAGACCATTGGCAGCAGTTATTCAACCGTTGAATCGCTGATTCGTGACCAGCACAGTTATGAGCTGCCTGAAATCATTGCCGTGCCCCTGAGTGAAATTGAAGATTCCTATTCCCGGTGGGTACTCCAAAACTCAGATCATTTAAAAAGTTGACTTATATGGATTTCTTTGTGAAGGGGACCGGAGGTCCTTATTAATTTCTGGAGGTCACCAGTGATGAAAAAATTATTTATTGTGTTATTGATATCCGGGATTTGTTTTTCCCTGAATGCTGAGAACAGGGCTATAAGTTTTGAAGATATGTTCAAAGCCGGGCGGCTTTCATCTTTGACGGTTTCCCCGGATGGCCAATGGATTGCCTTTGCCGTCAAAACCCCCATACTGGAAAAAAACACTTTTGAAATGGATATCTACTGTACAGATATCCAGGGGAGAAAACTGAAAAAACTGACCGATTCCCAGGGCAATCATTATGCTCCCCAATTTATTTCAAAGGATGAGATTTCATTTGTCTCGACCCGGAGCGGTTCTCCCCAGCTGTACCGCCTGTCGGTTTCCGGTTCCGGGCCCGCAGTAAAAATGATGAAGAAAGACATTCCGGAAGGAATCGGCTCCTATATCTGGGACCGCGGAAAAACCAGGGTTGCCTTTCAAAAAGATGTTTATCCATGTAAGGTTACCATTCAGGACAGTATTGATAAGGACCGGAAAAAACAGAAATCCGGTCTTGAAGTCAAGGTGCTGACTTCCCTGATGTACCGAGTCTGGAA
>DAOVIP010000403.1 GCA_030671465.1 Candidatus Aminicenantota bacterium
CAGGCGACGTTTTAATATTGATCCGGGTTTTGTATCTGAAGCAAATGTGATCCTTGCCACCACCAAGAACCACTATCATCGGGTTCCCCTTCAGGAAGGTATTTTTGCCCATATGGAATACACGATACAGAAAAAGACAGTTGTGCCCCTGCAATGGACCTATCCTGATTTCAAAAAAAAGGAATACATGACTTTTTTCAATCGGTTGATTTCTTTATACAAGCAACAGATTCAACAGCCATAGGGACGACTCATGCCTTCCCAGGCATTGACAAAATTAGAGTGAAATGTTATTTTTCAATTGGCAGTGCGATGACTCGGTTATTCAATGGCAATTCATTTCCTTTACGGATGAGTAGGCTAAATTTGATTTTATCCTTTCAGGCATGGATATACCAAGGAGATTAAAATGGAAGAAAAAATGAAAGCAAAAATTATGGATGAAAAAAAAATGAAGCGAACCTTTTCCAGGATTGCCATGGAAATTCTTGAGCGCAATAGAGAAGTCTCCAACCTGGTTTTGATTGGGATTCAGAAAAAAGGAGTATTTGTGGCCAAACGTATCAAAAAGGAAATCAAGGAAATTGAATCCATTGATTTACCGCTGGGTATACTGGATATCACCCTGTTCCGGGATGACCTGCATAAACAAGAAACCCTTCCGGTGGTACAGAAGACTGAAATCAAGTTTTCAATTGAAGACAAGGATATCATTCTGATCGATGATGTCATCTTTACGGGCCGTACCATCCGGGCCGCCATGGACTCACTTTTTGAGCTGGGAAGACCGGCCAGTATTCAGCTGGCCGTGTTTATTGACCGTGGCCATCGTGAACTACCCATATGTCCGGATTTCCGGGGTAAAGATCTTCCCACTTCCAGGCGGGAGCGGGTGAATGTGAAGTTGAAGGAGATTGAAAAGGAGGACCTGGTACTCATCATGGAGCCGGTGAGGTTTTAAATGAAGGTAAAATCATTCAAGCAGGATCATTTGCTGGGCATTGAGCAATTAAGTGTGGAGGATATCGAATTAATCCTGGAAACAGCAGAATCATTCGTTGAAATATCCGCCCGGGATATTAAAAAAGTACCGGCTTTGAAGGGGAAAACCGTGGTCAATCTCTTCTGTGAAGATTCAACCCGTACCCGGAGTTCTTTTGAAATTGCAGCCAAACGGTTGAGTGCCGATTTGATCAATTTTAGTGCTTCCTCTTCCAGCCTGACCAAAGGTGAATCATTAAAAGATACGGTTTTAACCCTGGAAGCCATGAATCCCCATATCATCGTGTTGAGGCATTCATCATCCGGTGCAGCCAAATATTTGACCACCTTTGCCCGTTCCTCGATCATCAATGCCGGAGATGGATTTCATGAACATCCTACCCAGGCCCTGCTGGATGCGCTCACCATGAAGCAAAGATTTAAGACCCTGAGAAATCTGAAGATCTCCATTGTCGGGGATATGTTGCATTCACGGGTTGCCCGTTCCAATATCCTGCTTCATCATAAACTGGGCAATGATATTTCCTTGATCGGTCCGCCCTCTCTGGTTCCCGATGAATTTGAAGAAATGGGCACGAAAATTTATTATGACCTAAAAGAGGGAATCAAAGGTTCGGATGTTGTGATGATGTTAAGGGTCCAAAAGGAGAGGGGAGCACGGAATTATTTCCCCTCGATCAGAGAGTATAGAAAATTCTTTGAGATCAATGAAGAGATCTTTTCTTATGCCAAGAAGACAGCAATTTTAATGCATCCTGGTCCCATGAACAGGGATGTGGAAATCGAGACCTCTCTGGCCGATTCTGAAAAATCGGTTATTCTCCAGCAGGTCACCAATGGTATCGCGGTCAGGATGGCGGTTTTATATTTGTTGAAAGGAGAGATAGATGAAGTTGTTGATTAAGAACGGTCAGGTTATCGATCCGGCATCCGGGATAAATGACAGAGTCGATATTGCCATTGAAAACGGGGTAATCGTAAAAATTGGTTCCGGGCTGAAAGGAGAAAAGAATACCGATATTATTGATGCCAAGGGATTGATAGTGAGCCCGGGTTTTATTGACATGCATGTTCATTTACGTGAGCCGGGCCATGAGAACAAGGAAACCATAGAAAGTGGTTCAAGAGCTGCAGTTCATGGTGGTTTCACCTCAATTGTCTGCATGCCCAATACCTCCCCGGTGAACGACAACCGGTCGGTTACCGAATATATTATTGCCCGTTCAAAGAAAATCGGATTACTGAATGTTTTTCCAGTGGCGGCCATTTCAAAAAACCTGGAAGGGGAACGAATTACTGAAATGGCTGACCTGGTTGAGGGCGGGGCCGTGGGTTTCAGCGATGACGGACAGTGTGTGATGAGTGCGGATTTGATCCGGAAAGCCCTCGAATATTCCAAGATGTGCAGG
>DAOVIP010000457.1 GCA_030671465.1 Candidatus Aminicenantota bacterium
CCGGTTCAGGAATTTCTGTTTTTCTTCTATAGCGATTTGATTGATCCGGCAGATGTAGGAAGGTACTTTTTCCAGTTCATCATTGTAGAAAGCAGAAGACACCGGACATACCCCGCATTTTTCCACATTAGGGCATAAAAAACAGCGGGAGTTCCTGGTAAAGAAATTATCCATTCTCAGCTGCTGGTAATTTTCGCTTAGGTCCTGATATTTTTTTTTAGGGTTTTTAATAAATTCATCAATGGTTCCGAAATAATAGTCCTGAAATATATCTGAATTCTTGTGATTTTTAAAATATTCGTAAAACAGGGCGCAGCCCCATATTTCTCCCTCAGCTGTAACCGTTATTTGAGATCGGGCAGCAGAACAGCCCCAGATTCCCTTTTTACTTAAATCAGGGAAAAAATGGAGGGGCAGGTTTCCGGTTTTTTGAAAATGGTTCAGTAGAAGTTTCATTAATTGTTTGAATTCATTCTCGAATTTTTTTATGGTGGCCCGGTTCCAGCGTCGGTCCAGGGCCAGGCCCAGGGAGACATGGGGGACCCCCAGGTCTAAAACATACTGGATAGATTCGGCTAGGTATTCTACTGTGCGGGGGGAAAAAACACTGTTAACCAGCAGTTTAATATCGGGCTGTTTCAATAATTTTTTTATGATTGGAATAAGCTGTTGGAAACTCCCCTTTTTCCGTGCTTTTTCCTGGGCCAGGCCGTCAAAACTCAATTCCACGGTAAAATGGTATTGATTAAAAAAATTCAGGATTTCTGGAGTGATTAAACTGCCGTTGGTGCTGATGTTGTATTGACATTTTTTTTTAAGCTCCAAATTCTTTTTTTCAACATATTCAACTATCTTCCGGATCAAATCAAAGTTCAGCAAGGGTTCTCCTCCTAAAAAATAGAGGTCACAGGATTTTGGCATCCGGGGCAGAAAAAAGTTCAAGGCTTTTTCTGCAGTTTCCCAGCTCATCTCTTTTTTTTCCTTGGTCTGGTAGCAGTATTGACAAAAAAAATTACAGTCTTCGCTTATCAAAAAAATCAGCCTGGATATTTTCATTCTCTTTGACGGTTGTCATGCATCGGAAAACAGTTCTAAAAAATCGATTTTATGATTTTCCGAGATATCAATACCGGATATGGCTGACTATTTTATATGTTATGATTTTGGCTTATAGAATTTATTGGTTTTTTTCAGTAGATGGGGCGGGATAACAAGTCTGAAATTACAGTCGTTGCCGCGTCTGATCTGAGCTTTGCCTTCAGCTGTTTGCTTCATATACTTGATTGCATCACTAGCTTCTTTTTTTTGATCCCCGGCTGGCAGGGCATCAACTGCTTTTTTTAAAGTGTCCAGACAATACTTTACATTTTTGGTAACGGTAATGGTTTTGCTTTTGGCCATTTTTTCTCCTTATTTTTTTCTCCCTCTTTAATTATACCTAATGATTTCACAACCAAAAAATAAAATCAATAATTTTTATAATTTTTTTAAATTTATTTTAAAATTAATTTAATAATTATCCCAAACCCGTTGACGCCCAGATCCGTAGGGGGGTGCATACCTGCGTCTGGTATTGAATTTTTAAAAAAAATAAATATAATAAATTCCGGGGATATGAAAATAGAATCATACGGATTCGGGAAGATCATTATAAATGGAAAAATCTATAATTCGGATGTAATCATTTATCCTGACCGTATCGATGAACGGTGGTGGCGAAAAGAGGGGCATTTGCTGCAGGTTGAAGACCTGACAACGGCGCTGGAACTCAGACCGAATGTCCTTATCGTGGGCACCGGTCAGTTCGGTGTTATGAAGGTGGACCCGGCTCTCCTTGAATATTGTTCAAGCCGGAATATTGAAATCAGGATTTTCAAAACCGGAAGAGCGGTGAAGGAGTTCAATGACCTATCTTCTGAAAGGCTAACCGTTGC
>DAOVIP010000011.1 GCA_030671465.1 Candidatus Aminicenantota bacterium
CAGGTGGGGTTTTGAAATATCCGGAAGTTCAACCACCTGCTGGGCAAACAGGGAAGCCGTCATGGAAACCATGATAAAAAAACAGCGAATTCCATATCTCATTTTTGAATTTCTCCCCCCATAAAAGAATTAGTTTATCCAATAATCAGGTATAAAAAATGTTTCGGATTTCCTGTGGAGAGAGGATCCGGTTCATACCGCAGTGATGAATACTGCTCTTGCCCAGGGCCTGCAACCGCGCCACCACAAAATCAAAATTGGCCTCCGGGTCCTGGCTGGCCCCGCGCACGACCATTCTTCTGAGTACATCAAGCTGCCGGGTGACCTCATTGCTCCCGGATTCTATTGAAGGGTTCGGGGATCGGGAAGTAAGTGACTTTTTTTTCACCCCCATCAGTTCCCTGAGTTCGGCTTCTATTCGATCCTGACCGGAGATCTTCGGCTTCCGGCGGTATTGTTGCATGATCAAATATGGCAAGGCATCCTCAGAGGAATTACGGATATCTTCATGGTAAACCACCCAGCCCAGGTTGGTGGGGGCCAGGTTGGCAGATACCAGGCTGTTCAAGTGCTCCACAAAGGGTCTGATGATATTTTCGGCAGAGGTTTCAATCCCGTCGAATTGATTGAGGACAAAATTGACCCGGAAATTACTCACAAACCGTTTCAGGCGGGGAATGATCCGGGTCTCCGGAAACCGTTCTTCCACCTGGAGGAAAAAATGATCGAAATTCGGTACTCTCCGGTTGTACACATCTTCCAGCCGGTCAACAACCGATACCAGCATCTGGAGATCCTTTGAGCTCAAGGTTTTTCCGGAATCGAGCTTGAGGGCCTTGGGTTTCATCAATATCCGGCAAACCCGGAATAGCACCGCCCTCACCATCTCGGCTGCGGTTATGGTGGCCGCCTTCATCTTGGGGGTAAACACCAATATACCGGTATTGGTGATGGGCAGAAAATCCAGCACCTGCTCATCGATTCCGGCCTTGATATCCAGGATCACATAATCGGCCCGGAGATGGTTGATGCCCCTGATCAATTTGGCCTTCAGCTGATAATTTAAATTCACAATATCGGATATGAAATTCCGGGGTGAGGCAAGCATGCGGAAACCGGCAAATAAATTTTCCGGGTCCAGGCTTCGGTCCAGGCCAACCAGGCATTTTTCCAGGGGGTGACCTTTTTTCAAAAAATGATAGATATCCTTGCCGATCTTCATCTGCAGGAAATTTCTCAGGCTGGAGGTACCGGCATCCAGGTCAATGAGCACGGTTTGATACTGCCTGGACAAGGCCAGGGCCAGATTCAGGGCCAGGGTGGTCTTGCCCACCCCTCCTTTTCCCGAGGCAATCGGTATGATTTTCATTCCCGCTTACATCCTTGTAATCAGTTTAAACTCACTCCCGGAAAAAATCCTCAAAGCGTTCCATCTCGGATTTAAGTTCCAGGACCTCGGTCGGACAATCCTTGTGATCATGAATCCAGCAGACAATCAGGTCACAACCGTTTTCCAGCAATTCCGACTCCTGAACATCGGAGCAGCGGTATTCAAATTGTATCCGGATATGCTCCCACTGATTGTTTTCCAGATCCACACAGCGCCGGGCATCACAATCGGGAAATTCCGGACTGAGGGATTCAATGACAAATCCCAGTTCCGGGGCCACTATTCCGAACAGGAATATAACCCCCTTTTTATCAGCCGGGGCAAACCTCAGGCCCCGGAATTTAATGGATTCACCCAGGGTCCTGGGTCTTTTTTTTGCCTGCTTGGGTTTTATAGTCTGGGGAATGAATTTTATTTTTTGTTCCTCCACCATTTCCTCCTCTGCCCTATCGGGTTGTTTTTGGACATTGTATTCCTCCAGGGACATCTGTGCATCTTCGATGGAAACAGCTCCGGATTTGCCACTTTGAATGTTGAATTTTTCCGGAAAGCTCTTTCTGGCTTGCAACAGGGCCTCATCCAGGCTCTTCCAATGTTTACGGTATAAATGCTCTCCATATTTTCCCTGGGCATCCACGGTCAGAACCGTGGGTTCCTCTCCGATTTTATTGTAAATTCGGATCAGCTCCATCAACAATTTCTCTTCACTCACAGCCGAACTTTTCGCCTGCTGGTTTTGGCTGGATTTTTGCCGTTGGCCCCGGGCTTTCTCATCAGAAACCGGGGTTAAATCCGCCTGTTTCAGGGCCTGTTCCCAGCTACCCAGGTGATACTTTACGGTTTCGACGGGAATGGTGGAATACAATTCGAATTGATTCTCGTTCAATCCCTTGCCATCCAATTTTTTAGCCACCCGCTGAATCTCTTGGATAATACGTTCCTTGGTAATCATTGGTCTTTCCGGCTCACGGCTAAGCCTACCGGCTATTCATCCCGTTTATATCTTATATTTAAAAAATGCAGTTGTCAACTGCTGCAGGCCGGAACAGGTTTACAATTTTTTTGACTTTTTTTTTCCAATAGTCTACAATAAATCCAAAGATGTCAGAAGGAGAAAGGCATGGATCAATCCGAAGAAAAACAGGCTTATCTGGAAGGAATAACCGGACTTTACAACGGTAATAAATACCTTATCGCCGGAGATGAGTTTGTGATTGGCAGGAGCCCGGATTGTGACCTGATCATGAAAGAGAGTACCATCTCGGCCCAGCATGCCAAAATCACCCGGACCGGAGATGTTTTTGAAATCATAGACCTCGGTTCTATCAACAAAACCTCTGTCAACGGTGAAAATGTGGAGCGAAAGAGACTGCGAACCGCGGACAAGATCAGGCTGGATGTAGTCGAATTCACCTTTATCAACCCCGGGGATGTGGTTCGGACCGAATTGTCCTCCCCGGATCCTGGATTCGATCTGCCCAAAACCGTGATCCGCTCCGAACCTGCGGACACCCAAACCCCCAACTCCGAAAAAACCCATCCCCTGATCCGCGAAGATATCAAAACCAAGCCGGACCGGCCGGCCCGAAAAGGAAACCTTTTCAACGGTCTGGTTCTGGGACTGTTGATCGCCTATATTCTCTCCTGGGGCGGCCTGCTGCTGAGTGTACTGATGCAGAACCGGCTATCATCGGCCAGCATTACCGGTCTTTTCCGGGGTCAAATGATGGTTTTTCCGCTCCTGCACCTGCACACCCACTGGTTGAATATCGCTCATTGGACCCCGCCTGTCGCCGTCAGCCTCATTTGCCTGGTCATGGGCCTCTTTATCGGGGGAATCATTGCCCGGGATATCGGACGGTATAAACGTTCCAATACTGCCCTGATTTTCAGTGTGGTTTATATATTGATTGCTGCTGTGGTTCAGCTGGCCGCCCTGCAGTTTGATTTCACTGCCTGGCAGAACCTGGCCCGGGGAGCCGGCCTGGGAATGGGTAATCCGCTGCTGAATCTGATTCTGGTGATGGCCTACTTCTGGGTGGTCAGTTTTATCATTTCCTTTATGGGCACCCTGCTGGGCAAGAAATAATCTGTTTCTAAACCATCCCCATTCTTTTACGTAATACAATATTTGGTAAAAAGACCTGTATGTTTTCTGTATCCAAAAGGAGGATTTTATGAAAAAAACACTATTCACAGTACTATTGTTACTCATTTTTGCCGGGTATATCTTTTCCATAGACGATGCCCGGCTGTTAAGAACCCCGGATATTAACGGCAACCTGATTGCATTCGTATACGCCGGTGACATCTGGACGGTTCCGGCTACGGGCGGAGATGCCACCCGCCTGACTTCACATGAAGGCCTGGAATTGTTTCCTAAAATATCCCCGGATGGAAAGTGGATTGCCTTTTCCGGGGAATATTCCGGTTCACGCCAGGTATATGTCATGCCGGCCACCGGGGGAACCCCCAGGCAGTTAACCTATTACAATGACGTGGGGATCATGCCACCCCGCGGCGGTTACGATTACATTGTCATGGACTGGACCCACGACTCCAGCAAGATCCTGGTCAGGGCCAACCGCACTCCCTTTTTTAAAAGGATGGGTAAATACTTTCTGGTCAGCCTGAAGGGAGGCCTGGAAACCCCGCTACAGATACCGGAAGTGGGCTTCGGCAGCTTCTCACCCTGCGGCAAAAAGATCGTCTACACCCCCATATCCAGGGAATTCAGGACCTGGAAACGAATGAAGGGTGGTCGGGCCCAGGATGTATGGACCTATGACCTGGAGAAAGACGAGTCCAAGAGGATTACCACCTTTACCGGCACCGATCAGCATCCGCTCTGGTACAAAAACAAACTGTATTTTGTATCTGACCGGGATATGAAATTGAATTTCTGGTCTTACGATCTGAATACCGGTAAAAAAGAACAGGTAACCCGGCACAGTGAATACGATGTACTATGGCCCTCCGGCCACAATGGTCTGGTGGTCTATGAATACGATGCCCATATCTACAAGCTCGATCTGACCAGCGGCAAGACTGATAAAATTACGGTAAATATTCATTTTGACAATCCCAATATACTCCCCTATTTTAAAAACGTATCCAAATTCATCTCCCGTTTCGGCGGTGCTCTCACCACAACCGGGAAACGGGCCATCTTTGATGCCCGGGGCGATATTTTTACGGTTCCGGCCAAAAAGGGTGTGACCGTTAACCTGACCCGCACCCCGGGAGTCCGGGAAATATATCCGGTCACCTCTCCGGACGGAAAATGGATTTCTTACATATCCGATAAGAGCGGAGACTATGAAATGTACCTGCTGGATCCCAAGACCAAAAAATCCGTCCAGCTGACCCAGGATCACCAGGTATGGAAATATCCGCCGGTCTGGTCACCGGACAGTAAAAAACTGGTCTTTTCCGATATGAACCGGGAACTCCAAATCCTGGATATCGCCAGCAAGAAAATCACCCGGGTAGACCGGGGCCGTTTTTCTCAGATCCGTCATTACGACTGGGCACCGGATTCCAAATGGATCACCTACACCAAGGAAATCGACAACAAACTCCAGGCTGTCTGGGTCTATTCACTGGAAACGAACCAATCCCACACCCTGAGCAACGGTAAATACAATGACTACGGCGGCGCCTTTTCCCAGGACGGAAAGTATATCTACTTTCTCTCCGACCGGGATTTCACCATGGATTTCCGGACCGGCTTTTCCAGCATGGAATTCGACTTTATCTACAACAAATCCATGCGGGCATATGCCATGGCCCTGACCAAAACAGCCCCAAACATCTTCAAAGAGGAAAATGATCTGGATGAAACAGCCAAACCCGCTGACCCCCCGGCCAAGGATAAGAAATCCAAAAAGGACAAAGATAAGAAGAAAAAAGCAGTGGTCGTGAAAATCGATTTCAAGGACATCGGCAACCGGGTCAATGCCTTTCCCATGGGTTCCGGCCGGTACAATATGGTGCTGGATATCGGCGGGGAAAAGATCCTCTATTCCAAGGACCGGGAACTCCGGATGTACAACCTGAAAGACAAAAAGGATGAACTGATCATCAGTGGAATCCAGTATGGTTCGTTTTCCGCCGATTACAAAAAACTCCTCTATCGGGCCCAGAACAAATGGGGAATCATCGACATCAAGCCCAAGCAAAAAGTCGGCACCGGTACCCTGAAACTGGATGGCCTGACCATGAAAATCGATCCGGTCATCGAGTGGCAGCAGATATACAATGAGGGCTGGCGGATCTACCGCGACTGGTTTTATGTAAAAAACATGCACGGCGTGGACTGGCCCAAGATGAAGGAAAAATACGCCAAATGGCTCCCCTACGTCAGCCACCGGGCCGACCTGGACTATATCTTCGGCGAACTGGTCGGTGAACTGAATGTCGGCCACTGCTATGTGAACTGGGGAGATTTCAAACGGGTAAAACGCATCAACACCGGCTTATTAGGTGCCGAACTCAAAGTTGATCCAGCTTCCGACCGCTATATCATTTCCAAAATTTTTCAGGGAGAAAACTGGAACAACAACACCCGTTCCCCGCTCACCGAGCAGGGCATCGATGTCCATGTCGGTGACTACCTGATCGAACTGAACGGCTACGAGGTCACCACCAAAGACAATCCCTACCTTTTCCTGGAAAATACCGCCAATAGCAAAATCACCATCAAGGTCAATTCCAAGCCTGAAACCCAGGGGGCCCGGACCTACTGGATCAAGCCCATTTCCAGCGAATTGAACCTGTTCTACATGGACTGGGTGGAAACCCGTAGAAAGATGGTGGAAAAACTGTCCAAGGGCCGCATCGGTTATATCCATGTGCCCAATACTGCCATCGAGGGCAACCGGGAGCTCTTCAAGGGTCTTTACGCCCAGAGCCACAAGGAAGCCCTGATCATCGATGAACGCTACAACGGCGGTGGCTGGGATTCCATCAAGATGATCGAAAAATTACTCCGCTCCCCCAAGAGTTACTGGCATGCCCGGGGACTGGAGCTGAACGTCTCTCCGACCTTCGGACACGACGGCCCCAAGGCCATGCTGATCAACCATTATTCCTCATCAGGAGGGGATGAATTTCCATACAGCTTCCGGAAGACCAAACTGGGAATCCTGATCGGTACCCGTACCTGGGGAGGCCTGGTCGGATACGGCTGGAGCCCTAGCCTGGTGGACGGACCCTCTTTTGCCGTGCCCATGTTCGGCATCGTCAGCACCGAAGGCGAATTCGTGGTCGAGGGTGTGGGCGTGTACCCGGACCCGGGATTTGAAGTTTATGACCGGCCAGAACTGGTGGCCAAGGGCAAAGATCCCAGTATTGAAGTCGCGGTAAAATACCTGTTGGAACAGATCAACAAGAAACCCCGAAAAAAAATCACCAATCCCAAGGATCCGGATCGCTCCAAATGGTTTGAAAAAGAGATCAAATAATTATCAATCGATAGACCCCGGCCCCTCTTTTTTTATATTAAACTCCTTTATTTTTCTGTAAAGACTGGGTCGGGACATGCTCAGCAGCTTTGCCGCCCTGGAAATATTGAAGTCGGTTATTTGTAAAACTTTAATGATGTAATTTTTTTTGTATTCTTCATAGGTTAAAATCCGGTCTTCACCGGTTTTCTCCTGCCTAATGGCCGAATAGGAAAGATCATCCATTTCAATAATATTGTTTTTCGTGAAGGGGAGAACGCCCTTAATGAAATTTTTAAGTTCCCGGACATTACCGGGCCAGGTGGCATTCAGAAAATAGTATTCAACCTCTTTGCTGATTCCCTCGATCGCCTTGCCATACAGGGTATTAAACAGACCAATATAATGATGGGTCAGGGGCAGTATATCCTCAATCCGTTCTCTCAGCGGGGGCAGAATAATCATGGATTCTTTCAGTCGGTAAAAAAGGTCACTTCGAAAATTTTTCAGTTTGACCTCATTTTCAAGATTCTTATTGGTTGAGGCAATCAAACGGATATCGATCTTCTGGCCCTTTTCACTCTTGAGCCGGTATATCACCTGTTCGTCAAGAACCCTCAACAATTTGGCCTGAATATGCAGAGGCAATTCTCCGATTTCATCCAGAAACAGGGTTCCCCTGTTGGCCTGAAGGAAGCGCCCGCGGTAATCGGTCGTGGCACCTGAAAAAGCGCCCTTTTCAAATCCGAATAATTCCGACTCAAACAATTCACCGGGTATGGATGCACAATTGACCGGCAGGAAAATTTCCTGATTGCGCAGGGAATGGTTGTGAATCGCCTGGGCAAAAACCTCCTTTCCGGTACCGGTTTCACCCTGGATCAGAACAATATTATCGGTTCCGGACAGTATTTTTGCCCGCTCGATCATTCTCTCCATCTGATTGCTCCGATAGACAATCTTACCAAAGGTGAAATTGGAGACCACTTCATTTTTAAAATTTTGATGTTCTTCTACCAACCGGTTCATCTCCATGATCTTCGTGACCTGGGCAAATAGCATTTCGTTGGATACCGGCTTTTCAAGATAATTGACCGCTCCTTTCTTAATGGCCTCCACAACCGTCGGGATACTGGGATTGCCGGTGATAATAATGGACTTGCCTTTCAATCGATCGGAATACATGTCAAAAAGCTTGATGGAGTTTCCATCCGGGAGCATCATATCCAGAATGAAGATGTCATATGAATTCAGCTCTATTTTTTTTACGGCCTCGTCAATGCTGGCGGCCTCATCAACCTGGAATTGCCGGGATTCCAGCTTTAATTTCAACATCTCCCTGATTTCCAGGGTATCTTCCAGTAATAAGATTCTGGTCATCCCGGCCTCAGGTTCATTATACAGATAAAACAAAAAAAGGCAAATTTTCAGGGTCAATTTTAAAAAAAATGTAAAAATTTGTTACACATGCTCCGGAGAATGTGTAAAATTATATTACACATGTAATTTTTCCTGATACCTGCAATATATAAGGATTTTTTGGCAGATATTTTTTTTCGGACATGAAAAAGCCGATGATGTTTCAAAAATTTACAGTCTGAATTTCAACCAAAAACCTGAAATCCGCCGAAACCCTCATTGGTAAACGATTTCCGGAATTGACATCAATATGGCATCATTTTTGCTTCAGGTATGATGGAATGAGGTTAAATGTAATGAAAAGGGGGATAAAATGATTCACAAGAAAAAGGGGAGAAAGATTTTATTTATGGTTGGTTTTTTACTTTCCGCCACTTCACTGGTTTTTTCTTTCGGCTTTGATTTCGGACTGGGAATCCAGCCAACCAGTGACAATGGTTTTGTGTTTGTCGGTTTTACCGATTCCCATTCTTATGGAAAATACGATTTCATGATTTACAAACTGAATGAGAACGGGGATATGATATGGTCTACAAATCTGGGAGGCAACAATAATGATATTGCCTTCTCGGTTCAGCAAACCTCTGACGGTGGTTTTATCGTGGCCGGGCTGACCGAATCATTCACCAATGGCAAATCAGATTTTCTGGTTTATAAATTGAGTGCCACCGGTGAAATACTCTGGCGAAAGAACTACGGGGGAAGCAACGATGATTTTGCCATCTCCATCAAGGAAAAACCCTGGGGAGGCTATATCGTTGCCGGGAGTTCATTCTCTTATAGCAATGGCAAATCGGACTTTCTGGTTTACAGCCTGGATGACCAGGGTAATGTCGGATGGTTCAACCACTATGGCGGCCCGGAGCAGGAGCAGGCCTGTTCAATTCTGATTACATCCGACGGCTACATCCTGGCCGGAACTTCCAGCTCCTATACCAATGGCTCACATGATTTTCTGGTCTACAAACTCAGCCCCCGGGGATCTATTGTCTGGCGTAAAAACTACGGGGGATCCGGATGGGAGGAGGCATCTTCCATTCAGCAAACTTCGGATAATGGATATATTCTCCTGGGGTCCACCAGATCATTCATCCCCGGTAAAACCCAGTATCTGGTTTACAAAACCAATTCGACCGGTGATATCCTTTGGAGCAAGAATCTTGGTTGCACCCAGGGTGGTGAATCCTTCGGAACTTCGGTTTTGGAGACAGATAACGGATATGTATTGGCCGGTAATGCCTTCCATCCCCAAAATCCCATTGATCAATTTTTTGTGCTTTTTAATCTGGATACCCAGGGAAATATAAGATGGGAACGCATGTACGGGGGCGATTTGTGGGATGAAACCAATACCCTCTGTCAGACCAACGACGGCAATATCGTCATCGCCGGTGCATCATTTTCCTACAGCAATTCTTTCGGCATGCCGGATTTTCTGATGTACAAGGTGACAGGAACCACAGGAGATGAAATTTATAGAAAAAATTTTGGTGAATAATTTCAGTCAGAGCCCAGAGCTCCCTCTTTAAATAAAAACGAAAAAGGGCCTCATCGATAATTGGTTTCACATCGATGATGGCCCTTTTTTTATTACCAACAATAACCGAAACGAAAGCCGAGTACATCCAGTCCCTGGTTGTACTCGGCCGTATACCCGTTGGACATGTGAGAAAACATCAGGGATACCCGGCAGCGGATTGACAGCCGGTATCCCACCTCGACCGGAATCCGGAACAACACCCGGCGGCCCAACAGTTTCCGCCCGGGCACAAAGGTATTGAGTTCACCGTCATGGATGGCTACCCCCAGTCCCAGATCCAGGAACAGGCCCTGCCGGGTTTGCCACTCCCATAAAAAACCGGCATACAGCTTGCTGGTATAGCCCCGGGAATTGACGGTTACCCCCAGGTTGGGGCGTATAATACCGGAAAGCAAACAGAGTGAGGGCTTAAAAAACACCAGCTCCAGGTTGAAATCAACCCCCCCCTCCAGGTGCAAATTGCTCCACAGGTGGTCCACATCGTGGGCTAATATTCCGGTCCGGATCTCACCGAACCATTTTTTCTCCGGCGGATTCTGACTTTCAGCTGCCAGCCCCCGACTCTGAACAGAAATCCCCATCAGAACCAGCAGCAGAACCCATATCCACCCGGACAGAGTCAAGGAGGAATATTTGTTAAGAAACATCAACATTAACTCCGGGGCAAGGCCGGTTTGATGATGACATGGATCAGGCCCAGTACTGTAAACAGTACACAGATCCAGGAAAACAGATTGCCAATCCGGGTATAGAGGCTGGGCAGTCGGACCAGTTTGACCGGGTATAACAACACCCGGGGCTGAAATAACTCGCTCTGTTCACCTGTCCGGCCCAGGGCATCAATGACCGTGGAAATACCGGTGGTACCCAGCCGGACCAGGGGAATTCCGTTTTCAACGCTCCGGGCCGTGGCTAACATCAGGTGCTGATAAGGAGCGGAGGTCCTTCCGAACCAGGCATCATAGGTGATGTTGACCAGCAAATGGGCCCCGGCCCGAACCGACTCCCGGACCAGGGACGGGAAGATGGCCTCATAACAGATTAAAAATGCATAGGGAATGCCCTGCAGCTTCTGGACCACCGGGTCCTTTCCGGGATAGAGAACCTGGCGGCGGCTGAGATGGCGGTAAATAAATGACAGCTGTTTCTCAAAGGGCAGGTATTCACCGAAGGGCACCAGCATACGCTTGTCATAGCGCCGGCCCAGTCCTGTTTCCGGGTCCACCTGGATAGCACTGTTGCTGGGAAAACGCCGGCCGTTCTTATATTTCATATGAAATCCCCCCAGCAGGAGCGGGCGTCCCAGCTCCCGGCTGTCTCGTTCCAGAATCTCCCTGGCAACCGGAGAATTCAAATGCGGTTTGAACTCACCCTCTGACCAGATAATCCAGTCCGCTCCCCGGGATACCGCTTCCCGGCTCATGTCCAGGTAGAGTTGATGGATTTGTTGGAAACCCATTTTGCGATGCTGGTGAGGAGTGATGTTGCTCTGGATGAGTCCCACGGTCAGGGTGGGGACCTGGGTAGACTTCTGTCGGTATTGAACCCCGCGCCACCAGCCGTATCCCAGGACCAGGATCACTGAAATCATTAACAACAACAGCGGCTTCCAGTAAAACGTCCGCTTTCGGCGAAAACCGTCCAGGGCATGATAGAATACGCAATTGGAGAAAAAAAGCAGATAGCTGATGCCATACACCCCGGTAATCGAGGCCAGCTGATAGACCGGGTTCACCCGGAAATGACTGAGCCCCTGCATGTAGGGAAAGATCTGGGGCATCAGAAATTCCAGGGTCACCACCAGGGCCGGAGCCAGAAAAATCCAGGCTCGGGGAAAGTGCTTCACCAGCCGGGGGATCAACACCGCCAGCGCCATCCACTGCAGACTCAGATAACTGCAGAGCACAAAAACCAGAAGCATGGAAACCGGTTTGGGCACATTGCTGAAATTGGGAATGAACTCGGCAATCCAGGAAAACAGGAACAGGTTGCCGATGGTCCCCCCGATATAGGCAAACAGCAGGTTGCCCCGGCCTTTCTGGGCCCGGATGGCCCAGATGAAGGGTATCCAGGAGATCCAGTGCAGTGGCCACAGATTCAGGGGGATGTTCAGCAGGGGATACTGGGCAATGGCCAGGCCAAAGGCCCCCAGGCGCAGGAACAGCAGCCGGGGATTACCGTACCCCTTCCACAAGCCCGGAGGTTTCTGGTTATCATTCTTTTTTTTCAAATCAATCGTATTGTAAAAAAAACCAAATGAGAATGCAAACAGTTCTAAGGCCAACTCAGATCTTTTCCTTTTTCCCCTTTGACTATGGGCAAAAATCTGATATAATCAAACTCCTGGAGGACATTCATGAAAATATTCCTGGATACGGCCAATGTCGAAG
>DAOVIP010000429.1 GCA_030671465.1 Candidatus Aminicenantota bacterium
AGTGAACCGAAGCGATTTTATCCCAGATTGATGGTTTGATGATGAAACGCCGGTCCGCCCAGGTTATTTCCGGAAACCATTTCCCCCGGTAATAACTCAACAGAAAAACATCATTGGCTGCCTGAAAGGTCACCACCGCAATCCGGGATATGTCGTACTGGGTAAAAACCTCCCGACGCAGCCGCTCGAACGATTGCCACAGGTTATAGGAAGGGATGCCACTGTTTAACACATTAACCGGAATTCCCCTTTCCCGAACCAGCCGGGCCAGATAGTAGGGGTAAGTCTGATCATTTCTCACGCTGACCCCGAAAGTGATAGAGTCCCCGGCATTGACAATGATTTTATTTTCCCGGTCAATGGGAAAAGGCCCTTGGCGAAATCCCTGTTTGTCAATTATCATTCCCTGGTTCTGGGAGATAAAACCCGGTTTCAGGGTGAATTTCCGCTTGTCCTTGACAATCTTGGTATAGACCACTTTTGAGCTAACCGGACGCTGAAATAACCACCTGCCGTCCCGGACCCGGATTATGATTTGGAGAGCCAGTTCCATGATCAGAAGCATGACCAGGGTAGTAAGCACCACGGTGAATAACTTGAGTTTGAAGCTGCCAGCCGGTGTTACTTTTTTTTCTGTCATTTTCTATATCTCCTCCGAGGAATCAAGTCGGGGATGAGCCGGGTTTTTTGGCAATGATGATAAAAAATCCGCCTTCCCCGCTGCCGGTGAATATTTTACTGAATTCTACCATGGATCGGGCCAGTTTGTTTCCCGGTTTGTCCGGTTTGAATAATTTTTCGGTTTCCCGGAAACCCTCGAAGGGTACGGTTTTGGGAATGCTTTTGACAAAGGTAAAGCCGATGTCCTTCAACCATTGAAGTACTTCTCCAATGGTGTGCTTGGATTCATGGGGGTTTTTGTACTGATCGTTGAACCAGGAATTTCTCTTGGACTCGCTGATGTTTTTGTTGATAGTCCGTCGGTCCATGAACTTCAGTTTGTCTCTCGATATTTTAAAGAGAAAACGCCGGATATCGGTAAATATCCGTCCGTGCTTGTGGTAAAGACCGATGAGAATATATCCCCGGGGTTTGACCAGTTCAGACAGGGTTTTAAAACCCAGAAACGGATCACTGGTATGATGCAGGACTCCGTTGGAAATGACCAGATCGAAACTATTGGGCTGAAAACAGGGACGGAACAGATTCATCTGGATAAAAAAAGCATTGTTCAGCTCATTGCATTCTTTAAAATCCTGGGCCATCTGCAGGGAGTTTAAACATATATCGGTACCGATCACAGTCCGGTTGGCCACGGATAGAAAATTGGTCAGTTGCCCGGTACCACAGCCGCATTCCAGAATCCGGGTACCGAAGGGAATTTGATCGTCCAACAATTTGGCAAAGATACCCCTTCGGGATTTTTCAATCAGGCTACCGATGTTGTCATATTCATCATAGTCGGGAAAAGGGGTCTCTTCATAAAAGGCCTTGATTTTTTCAGTAACATCCCCTTTACTGGCTTCCCATTCATTGGGCCAGAATAGGCGAATGATATTGTCCGGGGTGTGGTAGTCCTGATGGCAGCTCTGGCAGACCAGGTTTTCCCGGCTGAGTTTCAGTTTTCCCCGGCAGCGGGGGCAGGCCAGGTTTTCAATATTGGAATTGAGAAAGCCTCTTTCATTTTCCCGCATGGTACCGGATTCTAGAACAGGGTGTATATGAAAGGGGTTATGGCGCTGCCTTCGGTTAAAAATATGAGCAATCCGATTAACAGCAGTATAACAAGGATGGGGATCATCCAGAATTTTTTATGAAATTTAATGAATTCCCAGAATTCTTTGAGAATGCTTATTTTTGACATTTGCAAAACTCCTGTTAAAATTGTTTTTCAATACCGGCATGGCTGGTGTAGCCTTCATAGTAGGTTTCCAGTTTGGGGTTGGTTTTGTGGATCAAAAAGGTCTTACCAAATAGGCGCATGGCCAGAGAAATGGGGGTCAGAATGAAGTAGAAGACCACCATGGAAATGATTTTGAAAATGTTATTGCCGATAAATGATGAAATGATCAGGGCGGTCCGGAATACCGGATAGAAATATTTGGGCTTGAGCAGGATGGACAGCAAGATCAATCCCTCAATCGAAAACAGAATGATTCGAAGTGGTAAATCCAGTG